>NZ_BADI01000370.1:0-8757 GCF_000333555.1 Herbaspirillum sp. B65
GTCCCTGCCGGGCCCCTCCAGCAGCCAGGTGGGGCTGGCCATCGGCTTGATCCGCGGCGGCTATCGCGGTGCGCTGGCGGCCTGGCTGGGCTTTACCCTGCCCTCGGCAGTGCTGCTGATGGTGGTGGCGCTGTCGGTGCTGGCCGATGCGCGCTGGCTCTCCGGCGAGGTGGTGCATGGACTGAAGATCGTGGCCGTGGCCATCGTGGCGCAGGCGGTGTGGGGCATGGCGCAAACCCTCTGCCGCGGGCCGCAGCGCCTGCTCATCATGGTGCTGGCGGCGCTGGCAGCAGGGCTGCTGCATGGCAGCCTGGTGCAGTTGGGGGTGATCGTGCTGGCCGGGCTGGCCGGACGCCTGCTGCTGCACGGACCACAGATGACGCTGCAAGAACAGCTGCCGCTGGTGGTCAGCCGCCGCGCGGGGCGGGCCTGCCTGTTGCTGTTCTTCGTCCTGCTGGCCGGCATTCCCTTGCTGGCCTCGCTCTACCCGGCGCCCTGGCTGCAGCAGATCAATATCTTTTACCGGGTCGGCTCGCTGGTCTTTGGTGGCGGCCACGTGGTGCTGCCGCTGCTGCAGGCCGAACTGGTGCCCACCGGCTGGGTCGACAAGGATGTCTTCCTGGCCGGCTACGGCGCCGCCCAGGCGGTGCCGGGGCCGCTCTTTACGCTGGCCGCCTATCTGGGCGTGGTGATGTCATCCTGGCCTAATGGGGTGGCCGGGGGCGTGCTGTGCCTGCTGGCGATCTTCGCCCCGTCCTTCCTGCTGGTGACGGGCTTGCTGCCGTTCTGGGATGAGGTACGCCGCCAGCGCGCCATGCAGGCGGCGCTGGCCGGGGTCAATGCGGCGGTGGTGGGCTTGTTGCTGGCTGCGCTCTACCGGCCGGTGTGGACCAGCGCCATTTTCAACGAGCGTGACCTGCTCATCGCCCTGGCCGCCTTCGCCGCCCTGGTCCGGCTCAAGCTGCCGTCGTGGGCGGTGGTGCTGCTGGCGGTGTTGGCAGCGGTGTTGCTCAAATAAATCAAGTTCGTCCGGCTGCCGCATTTTGACCACATCAAGTTAGTCAAAAAAGGAGAAAATAAAACAATTTTCACAATTTAATTATCAATTCCTTATAATTGATAGCCCTACTCACCACAAATCGGAATCGCTCACCATGGAGACACGTCGTGATGCCAGGCTGGCTCAATCAACGCCCCCGCTGCGCCAGTGCCGTACCGGGCCATGGCCGCCTGTTGCTGGCCCTGGCCGAGGCCGGCTTCGCGGTGCTGATCCTGGTGGCGCTGTGGCATACCAACCTGCCCTCCTGGCTGGCACTGGGCCTGCTGGCCTTGTGGGCGGTGCGCGCACTGGTGCTGCTGCGTCTGCTGCGCGACAACCAGCGCTCCGCCCGTCACCTGGTGCTGGCCAAGGAAGCGGCCGACCAAGCCATGTTGACGCGCGGCGCCTTCCTCTCGACCATGAGCCACGAGATCCGCACCCCCATGAATGCGGTGCTGGGCATGGCCGGACTGTTGCGCAGCACGCGCCTGGATACCCAGCAAGCGGAGTTCGCCAAGGCCATCGAGGATTCGGCCCACGCCCTGCTGGGCATCGTCAATGATGTGCTGGATTTTTCCAAGATCGATGTGGGCAAGATGGATATCGCGGTGCTCGAGTTCGATCTGCTGGAGGTGGTCGAAGCCAGCACCGAAGCGCTCTCCTTCAAGGCCCACGAAAAACAGGTGCGGCTCTTGGCGCATGTCGATACCCGCTTGCCCGAGCGCTTGCTGGGCGACCCTGGCCGCATCCGCCAGATCCTGCTGAACCTGCTGGGCAACGCACTCAAATTCACCCACGTGGGCGAGGTGCTGCTGCGGGTGCAGGCGCTGCACGTGGCGGGCGACCATTGCCGGGTGCGCTTCGAGGTGCGCGACAGTGGCATCGGCATGGATGAAGACACCCTGCGCCGCCTGTTCTCGCCCTTTACCCAGGCCGACAATTCGGTCACCCGCCAATACGGCGGCACCGGGCTGGGACTGTCGATCTGCAAGCGTCTGGTGGAACTGATGGGGGGCAATATCGGGGTGGACAGCAGCCCCGGCGCCGGTTCCTGCTTCTGGTTCGAGCTGGGCATCCCGGTAGCGCAGCCCCCGCGCTTTGCCAGCCCCATCGATGCAGCCAAAAAACGACAGGTGGCCCTGCTCGAAACCCATGACGCCAGCGCCGCCATGCTGCACGAATACCTGCGCAGCGCCGGCCTGGAAAGCCTGCGCTACGGCAGTGCCACCGACGCCCTGGCGGCCCTGACGGGACCTGCGGCCAGCGCCAACGGCATCGATACCATCATCGTCAGCAGCGAGCTGCGCGATCTGCCGGCCAGCGCCGTGCTGGCCCGCTTGCAGGCCGAACGACCGGACCTGACGTGCATCCTGCTTGACCACGGCGTACACGGGCTTAATATAGACGGAAAATCAACTTCCACCTCGCTACAGTTGCCATTGCGCAAGCAACAGTTGCTGCGCGCGGTGATGAAACTGTCGAGCGGCCGGGACCAGGTCGAAAGCCTGGCCGCCCAGGCCAGACCGTTCAGGCAGGCGGGGCAGCAGGAACTGCTGCTGGTGGAAGACAATGTGATGAACCAGAAGGTGGCGGTGTACCAGCTCAATGCCATGGGCTATGCGGTCGATATCGCCTCCAACGGTGCGGAGGCGCTGGAGAAGCTGGGGCAGCGCAAGTACGCGCTGATCCTGATGGATTGCCAGATGCCCATCCTCGATGGCTACGAAACCACGCGTCGCATCCGACGCCTGCAGGGCGAGCTGGCCCATACCCCCATCGTCGCGATGACCGCCAATGCCATGGCCGGGGATCGCGAACAATGCCTGGAGGCGGGGATGGACGATTATCTGACCAAGCCCCTGCTGCGCTCGCAACTGGCGGCGATGCTGGCGCATTATCTGCCGGTAGAGCAGGAAGCGGACAGCGAGCAGAGCGCCGCGCCGATGCTGGACCAAGCGCGTCTGCAGGAACTGTTTGGCCAAGACAGCGCGCTGACCAACGAGATGCTGGCCATGTTCATCGAACATACCACGCCGGTGATGCAAGAACTGGCGCGGCACTGCCAGGACAGCGACCCGCTCTTGGGCCAGATCCAGGCGCTGGGCCACCGCCTGGCCGGCAGTTGCCTGAACCTGGGCATCCAGGCCCTGGGCCAGTTGGGACGACAGATGGAAATGGCGGCGCGCCAGGGTGACCCGGAGCAGGTGCGCAGGCTGGCCGCAGAATGCGCCAGTGCCTTCGCCACGCTGGGTGAACACATACAACAGAGGGGCCGGGGAAGCCATGAAGATTCTCATCGTTGACGACGACAAGACCAATCTGTCGCTCTTCACGCACATGCTGGGGCAGTTGCCCGATACCGACATCAGCACCTGCCCGGACGCCGTGGAGGCGCTGCACTGGTGCGGCGCGCACGCGCCCGACCTGATCCTGCTGGACTACATGATGCCGGGCATGGACGGCCTGGATTTCCTGTCGCGCTTTCGCGCCCTGCCGGGCCAGGAGATGACGCCGGTCATCATGATCACCGCCGACATGGGCTTGCAGGTGCGCCACAAGGCCTTGCAGATGACGGCCAATGATTTCCTCTCCAAGCCGGTCAACCGGGTGGAGTTGCTGGCGCGGGTCAAGAACATGCTGGCCATGCGCAAGTCGCAACTGGCCATGAGCCAGAAGATCGAGCATCTGGCCGAGCAGGTGCAAGAGAAATCGCACCAGAGCAATACGCTGGCGCTGAACTCGGTGGACCTGCTCACGCGTGCGGCCGGCTATCGTGACCCGGAAACCGGCGAACACCTGGTGCGCATGGCCAACTACACGCGCATCATCGCCGCCCACCTGGGTTTGCCCAAGGCAGAGCAGGATCTCTTGCTGGCCGCCGCGCCCATGCACGACATCGGCAAGATGGGCATCCCCGACCATATCCTGCTCAAACCCGGTCGACTGGATGAAGAAGAACTGAAGATCATGCGCCAGCACGCCCAGATCGGCGCCGACATCCTGCGTGACAGCCCCTCGCCGCTGTTGCAGACGGCCTCGCAGATTGCCCAATCCCACCATGAGAAATGGGATGGTTCGGGCTATCCCAATGGACTCAAGGGTGAAGATATCCCGCTCTATGGCCGCATCGTGGCGGTGGCCGACGTATTCGATGCGCTGACTTCCTCGCGCCCCTACAAAAAAGGCTGGAGTCTGGAAGACGCGCAGCGTTATCTGCGAGACAATGCCGGCAGCCACTTCGATCCGCGTTGCGTCGAGGCCCTCTTCGCCGGCTGGGAGGAAGTGGTCAATATCTACAACCGCAACCAGGACAGCAAATGATGCTCACCTTCATTGAGCCCACCCTGTTCGAGAAGCTCAGGAGCGCACAGGCGCTACCTTCGCCAGGGGGAGTACGACTGACCATCATGCGCATGTGCGCGCAGGATGACCCCGACATGGCAGAACTGATCCATCTGGTGCAGGCCGACCCGGCCCTGTCCGGGCGCATCATCCGCATCGTCAACGTGCTCAATGCCGAGCGCGTGCGCCCGATCGCCTCGGTGAGCATGGACAGCATGTTGCTGGTGGGTCTGCAAGCCGTGCGTCAACTGGCATTGGCGCTGTCACTGGCCGAGACCACGGCGCCGGCCTCCTGCACCAACTTCAAGCTGCCAGCCTTCTGGGCCCACAGCTTCGCCATGGCCTGCGGTGCCCAAGCCATCAGCGGCCACACCCGGGTGGCGCCCTTGGGCGAGATGTTCACCACCGGCCTGCTGGCCAACATCGGCAAGCTGACCCTGGCCTCGGCCCACCCCAGCGCGTATTCCTCGCTGCTGACCCGGCCGCTGGATGCCTCTACCCAATTGACCATGGAGCAATCGCTGTTCGGCTTCAACCATCTCAATATTGCCGCGGCCCTGATGCAGGACTGGAAGATCCCGGAGCTGTTCTGCGACGCCGTACTGCATTACGAAGCCCCCGTTCCGTCCGAGGAATTGCCGGCACCGCGTTCGGTGGAAATCACCTGGACCCTGTACCTGGCCACCGCCATGGCCGAACTGGGTTGTGCCGCCCCGCCAGTGGCCGAGGCCGCGCTGCACAAGGTGGCGCGGGCACTGCCGCAACTGCAACTGGCCCCGCACGATTTTCCCGAGTTGTACCAGCAGGCGGGCGAAGACTGGCAAGACTGGACCCAGACCATGCACATCACCGGCAAGGCGCTGTGGCAAGGCCTGCCGGCCCAGGTCCACGAGAAACTGCTGCGCCTGCAAGAAGCCGACGCCAGCGGCGATGCTGCAGCTTGACTAGCGACTGTTGAGCCCGTTTCCGAAGGCTTGCTACCGATGCCGATTCCACGTCTCTTGATCATCGACGATCACGCGCTGTTTCGTTGCGGTCTGCGCCTGGTGCTGCAGGCCGCGTTACCGCAGACCACCATCAGCGAGGCAGGCTCGCTGGAAGATGCCATGCGCGCAGAGGATGCGCAGGCGCCCGATATGGTGCTGCTGGACATCCAGCTAGGCGGGCTCAATGGCATTGACGGCATGGCGGTGCTGGCACGCAAGTGGCCCGAGGTACCGATCATCATCCTGTCGGCCGACGATACCGATGGCACCGTGCGCGCAGCCACCCAGCGCGGCGCGGCCGCCTTCGTCTCCAAGGCGGCCACCGCCGAACACATCCTGCAGGTGTTGCTGGAGGTGGCCGGGGGCCGGCATACGCTGCCCACGCCATCCGGCCAGGTCGAAGCCAGCGCCAAGCCGCAATTCACCCCGCGCCAGTACGAAGTGCTGGGGCTACTCAGCCAAGGCTTGACCAACAAGGCCATCGGTCGGCGGCTCAATCTTTCCGAGAACACCATTCGCGGTCACGTGCAAGCCATCCTGGCCGCGCTGGAGGTGGACAATCGCGCCGAAGCGGCCTTCGCCGCGCGGCGCCGCGGCCTGGTCAGCTAGCTCATGCGCAGCGACGACCTGCTGCAGGGGTCTGCGGCCCAGGGCCTGGATGACACCCGCCACCGCATCCGGGTCGAGCAGGTGCGCCTGCTGTGCGGCAACCTGGGCAGTTCGGTCTGGCCAGGCATCCTGGTGGCACTGCTGGTGGTCTATGCGCTACACCAGAGTGCCGGGCTGTGGCCGCTGTTGGCTTGGGCGGCCGGGGTGATCGCCTCCAAGCTGTTCGACTATGCCGACGCCCGGCGCCTGCTGGCCACCGAGATCACTCCCGCCAACCTCACGGCCATCACGCGCCGCCTGGTGCTGCTGCATGGCATCGACGGCGCTGCCTGGGGCCTGGTGGCGCCGCTGGCGCTGGATACGGCCAGCCCGGGCGGCAGCATCCTGCTCATCGGCGTGCTGGCCGGGGTGGCGGGCAATTCGATGTCCATCCTCTCGCCGGTGCTGCCGGCCTTCGTCTCGTTCTGCCTGGTGGAGCTGGGGATGCTGGCATCGAGTACCTGGCATACCCAGGAAGCCTCGCTGCAGGTGCTGGCCATTGCCGCCGTACTGTACGTGGTTTCGCTGCTGGTACAGGCCCGCAATAGTGCGCGTGCGGCCAAGGCAGCCATCATGCTGCGCTTCGAGAACAATGCCCTGATCGAGCGCCTGCAGCGCGAATCCGAAAAGACCCAGCAAGCCTTGCAGCAGGCCGAACAGGCCAATGTCGCCAAGTCGCGCTTCCTGGCCGGGGCCAGCCACGACCTGCGGCAACCCATCCACGCCCAGGGCCTGTTCCTGGAGGTGCTGGCCAATACCCCGTTGGATACCATGCAGCGCGAGGTGGTAAGCCGTCTGCGCAGCGCTGCCGACAATTGCGCCGAGATGCTGCATACCCTGCTGGATTATTCACGTATCGAAGCGGGCGTGGTGAAGCCACAGGTAGCCCCCTTTCGCCCGCAGGCGCTGATCCATCGCATCAGCCGCGAGATGGCCACGCAAGCCGAGGCCAAGGGACTGGTGTTCCGTACCCGCGAGAGCGAGGTATTGGCCAGCGCCGATGCGGCACTGACCGAGCCGATCCTGCGCAATCTGGTTTCCAATGCGATCCGCTATACCGAGCGCGGCGGGGTACTGGTGGCGTGCCGGCGACGCGGCGCCGAAGTGTGGCTGGAGGTGTGGGATACCGGCATCGGGATTGCGCCGCCGCAGCAGCAGGAAATCTTCCAGGAATTCCACCAGTTGGGCAATCCCGAGCGCGACCACAACAAGGGTCTGGGACTGGGCCTGTCCATCGCCCAGGGGCTGGCCAAGATGCAGGGGTTGAGCCTGACGGTGCAATCCCGCCCGGGACGCGGCAGTGTCTTCCGGCTCAAGCTGCCGGTGGCGGCAGCAAGCGCCCCGCCGCAACAGACCAAGCCGGCAGAGGCCGCAACTGCGGTGCGCGACCTGCAAGGCTTGCGCATCCTCCTGATCGACGACGACCAGCGCGTGCGCGATAGCATGGTGCAATTGCTCATGCAGTGGGGCTGCCGCTGCAGCGGGGTGGAAGGTCTGGAACAGGCCGAGGCGCTGGCACGCCGGCAAGACTTCGACCTGGTCATCAGCGACTATCGCCTGCGCGAACATCGCAATGGCACCGAAGCCATTGCCGCCGTGCGCCAGGTCTGCGGGCAGAGCATCGCTGCCCTGCTCATCACCGGCGACACCGCGCCCGCACGATTGCGGGAAGCCAGCGCCAGCGGCATCCCCGTGTTGCACAAGCCGGTGGCGCCCGCGCAATTGTGGGAAGCCCTGGTGCGGCTGTCGGCCACGTCACAGGGAAAGCGCTAGACGGAGCAAGCCGCCCCGCCCGGCAATGTATCAGGTGCTTCAGTCCACGCCGCGCGCGCGGTCTTCCTTGAATTTCCTGACGAACTCCTGGAAGGTGCCGGCATCGATGGCGTCACGCATTTCCTGCATCAGTTGCAGGTAATAGTGAAGATTGTGGACCGTGTTCATGCGCGCCCCCAGGATCTCGCCAGCGCGATGCAGGTGATGCAGGTAGGCGCGCGAGAAGTTCTTGCAGGCGTAGCAGTCGCAGCTCTCGTCGAAGGGACGGTCATCGTTCTTGTACTTGGCGTTCTTGATCTTGACGTCGCCGTAGCGGGTGAAGATCCAGCCATTGCGCGCATTGCGGGTGGGCATGACGCAGTCGAACATATCCACGCCATTGGCCACGCCTTCGACCAGGTCTTCCGGTGTGCCCACGCCCATCAGGTAGTGCGGCTTGTTGGCCGGCAGACGCGGGCCGACGTGTTCCAGCACGCGCATCATGTCTTCCTTGGGCTCGCCCACCGACAGGCCGCCGATGGCGAAACCGTCGAAGCCCAGTTGTTCCAGCCCGGCCAGCGATTCATCGCGCAGGCCTTCGAACATGCCGCCCTGGACAATGCCGAAGAGCGCGTTGGGGTTCTCGCCACGGTCGAATTCATCCTTGGAACGCTTGGCCCAGCGCAACGACATGCGCATGGATTTGCCGGCCTCTTCACGGGTGGCGGGACGGCCATCGATCTCGTAGGGGGTGCATTCGTCAAATTGCATGACGATGTCGGAATTGAGCACGCGCTGAATCTGCATGGAGATTTCCGGCGAGAGGAACAGGCGGTCACCATTGATAGGTGAAGCAAAATGCACACCCTCTTCGGTGATCTTGCGCATCTCCCCCAGCGAAAACACCTGGAAGCCGCCGGAGTCGGTCAGGATGGGCTTGTCCCAGCCGATGAACTTGTGCAGGCCACCGAACTTGCTGACCACTTCCAG
>NZ_BADI01000369.1:0-19772 GCF_000333555.1 Herbaspirillum sp. B65
TGATTCTATGGCGCCCGCCGAAGCCGAACTGGGCGAGCCCGATGAGGGCCGCGCGCTGACCCCCAAGGGCCACAAGCAGGCCGCCAAGATGGCCGAATGGCTGGACCGCAACCTGCCGGAAAGCTGTCGCATCCTGGTCAGCCCGGCCACCCGCACCTTGCAGACGGTGGAAGCCTTGAAGCGCAAGTACAAGGTGGTGGCCGATCTGGCGCCCAACATGAGCGCCGCGGACTTGCTGCGCGCAGCCAACTGGCCCGACAGCCGCGAACCGGTGCTGATCGTCGGGCACCAGCCCACCCTGGGCCAGGTGGCCGCACAACTGATCGCCGGCCAGCCGCAGGAATGGTCGCTGCGCAAGGCCAACGTCTGGTGGATCGCCCAGCGTGATCGCGGCGACGTGACCACCACCTATCTCAAGGCCGTGATCGCACCGGAATTGCTGGCCACCTCGGGCAAGCACTCGCCACGCTGAAGGTAGCCCCCCCCCTGGCTGAGGTCTGCCGGACGTCTATATGAAGAAAAAAAATCGCCGCACCCCCTGCTGGGGGCTGCGGCGATTTGCTGATTGCAGCCTATGAAGTTTCTTGCCAGTTTGGCCCAGTCACTCAAAAGGTCTCCCAGTCGCCGTCATCGCCCACCGGCGTGGCACGCGAGGCTGGCTTGGCGCGGGCGGGAGAAACAGGTGCTGCCGGCAGGACCGGCTTGGCCGTCACCGTCACCGCAGGCGGCGCATTGACGCTGCGTACCGGCACCGCCAGCGCCGGCACCGTCGGCACCTGCTGCACTGTCTTGAGCTTGAACACCGCCACCGCCTGGGCCAGTACATCGGCCTGCTCCTGCAGGCTCTCGGCGGCCGCCGCGGCTTGCTCCACCAGGGCTGCGTTCTGCTGGGTGATCTCATCGATCTGGGTGATCGCATGGTTGACCTCGGCGATGCCGGCGCTCTGCTCCTGGCTGGCGGCGGTGATCTCACCCATGATGTCGGCCACCTGCTTGACCGAGGCGACGATCTCGCTCATGGTGGCGCCGGCTTCATCGACCAGCTTGCCACCGGTATCGACCTTGTCCACCGAGTCGCTGATAAGTTGCTTGATTTCCTTGGCGGCAGCCGCGCTGCGCTGGGCCAGTGCCCGCACTTCAGAGGCCACCACCGCAAAGCCGCGCCCCTGCTCGCCGGCACGCGCCGCTTCCACCGCGGCATTCAAGGCCAGGATGTTGGTCTGGAAGGCGATGCCATCGATCACGCCGATGATGTCGACGATCTTGCCCGAGCTTTCCTTGATCGAGCCCATGGTAACCACCACGTCACCCACTACGCGCCCGCCCTTGGTGGCGTAATCCGAGGCCGACAGCACCAATTGGTTGGCCTGCTGGGCGTTGGCGGCGTTCTGTTGCACGGTGGAAGTCAGTTGCTCCATGGAGCTGGCGGTTTCTTCCAGGCTGGAGGCTTGCGATTCGGTGCGATTGGACAGGTCGGCGTTGCCGCGCGCGATTTCATGCGAGGCCACCGCGATGACGGCGGCGCTTTGCTTGACCTCGTTGAGGGTGGCCGCCAGGTTGGCCTGCATGGCATCGAGCGTATTGACCAGGTGCGCGGCTTCGTCGTGGCCCTGGGCCTGGGCGTGCTGGGTCAGGTCGCCGCGCGAAATGGTCTCGGCGATCTGGCCGGCGCGCTTGAGGGGCGTGACGATGGAGCGGGTGATGACGAAGGTGAAGAAACATCCCAGGCCCAGCGTCAGCACGCCCATGGCCAACATGCCGATCTGCGCCTTGCGGTAGCTGTCCCTGGCCTGGGCGTGGGCTTGCTGCATGTCTTCCTGCTGGAACGAGGCCAGTGCGGCCACGCTGCTCATCCACTTGTCGTGGGCCGGCAGGAAATCGCTCTTCAACTGCTGGGCGGCATCGAAGTAATTGTTGCTGCCCACCTGCTGGCGGATCTGCTCGACCAGCGGGAACAACTTCTTGCCCTCGCCGCTGGTGGCCAGCAGCAGTTCCTTGCCGCGACCGTCGGGGGACAGATCGGTGAGCTGCTTTTCATAGCCCGCATAGGCTTGCAGGATCTTGCCCAGATGCGCATCCTCGGTCTTGCCTTCGGCCGCATCGGTGGGCGTAACCACCTTGCGCAAGGCCAGCGCCAGCTCGCTGCCGGCTTCGCGCATGTTCAAGGCGGCGGTCATGGCGGTGACCTTCTTTTCGATCACGTATTCGTTGCTGGCTTCCAGCTCGGCCATGCGCCACAGGCCGATGACCAGGATCGCGGTGGCCAGCGCCAGGATGAGGAAAAATCCGAACGCCAGGCGGCTGCCGATCTTCAACTGTTGCATCATGGGAGTCTCTTCCTTGTCACGCCAGGCGCGTCCTGAGGGGGGACGACGGGCCGGGCGGTGGCGCATCTTAGAAGAGATGCACACAGGCAATCCAATGCTTTGTCAGCATGTCTTCATGTGTGTATTGCATAGTTGAAAGAAAGGCCACAGCCCTTCTGCCAACGGCGGGGCTCAAGTCAACGCCAGACGCCCCTCCCGAGTGTCACTGACGGCGGCGTGCGGCTGGCTGATGGCCTGCGGCTGCCGCGGCTGGTGGGCCGCGTCCTCCTGGATGCGGAATACGCTCACCGCATCCCACAGCAGTTCGGCCTGCTGCTGCAGGCTCTCGGCGGCGGCGGCAGCTTCTTCGACCAGGGCGGCATTCTGCTGGGTGATGCCTTCCATCTGCGCGATGGCGTCGTTGACCTGGCTGATGCCATTGCTCTGTTCTTCACTGGCCTGGGTGATTTCGCTCATGATGCCGGCCACCTGGCGCACCGAGCCGACGATCTCATGCATGGTGGCGCCGGCTTCATCGACCAGTTGACCACCGGTCTCCACCCGCTCCACCGAGTCGCTGATGAGTTGTTTGATTTCCTTGGCGGCACCGGCGCTGCGCTGGGCCAGCGAGCGCACTTCGGAGGCCACCACCGCGAAACCGCGCCCCTGCTCGCCGGCACGGGCCGCTTCCACGGCGGCATTCAAGGCCAGGATATTGGTCTGGAAGGCGATGCCATCGATGACGCTGATGATATCGACGATGCGGCGCGAGCTATCCCGGATCTGCGCCATGGTATCGACCACGTTGCCCACCACTTGCCCACCACGTTCGGCCAGTTGCGAGGCCGAACTGGCCAGCTGGTCGGCCTGGCGCGCGCTGTGGGCATTGTTCTGCACGGTGGAGGTCAATTGCTCCATGGCGCTGGCCGTCTCTTCCAGGCTCGACGCCTGGGATTCGGTACGGCGCGAGAGGTCGGCATTGCCGGTAGCGATCTCGCGTGAGGCGTGCTGGATCACTTCGATGCTGGTGCGCACGCGACCGACGATGCCGCCCAGGCTGTGCGTCATGTCATTGAGCGACCCCAGCAACTGGGCCGATTCATCGCGCCCCTGCACGGTGGCCCGCGCAGTCAGGTCGTAGTTGGCCACGCGCCCGGCCATGGCCACCGAGGCCTGCACCGGTACGCTCACCGAGCGCGTGATCATCACGCCCAGCCAGGCCACCAGCACCGCCAACAGCAGCACCGCACCCAACACGCTCAACTGCTGCCGGCGCAGGTCGGCGTTCTGCGCATCAAGCTGCGCGGCCAGGGCTTCGGTGACGGCACGGGTGGCCTTGAACTGTTCATCGATGGCCGCCGTGAAGCGCTTGGAATAGTCATCGGGAGAGAAGCTCATTTCCTGCGGCAGCAAGACCTTGTCGCGGGTGAGCTGGATCACTTCATTGCCCATGCGGTCGGCCTGCTGGAAAGTGCTGCCCAATTGCGTGCCCAGATGCGGGTTGGCCGCCACGCCCTTGCTGAAGGATTTCTTGGCGGCATTGAGGCGCTCCTGGGCGCGTTCCAGCATGGCCACCAGTTCCAGCCGGTCTTCCATCTTCAATTCCTTCTTGAGCAGCAGGCTGGCGCCACGGGCGCGCGCGCGGCCCAGGTCTTCGGTCAGCGCCGGCATGGAAATGAAGGCGGCATTGATGAGCTGGGTGCTGTCGAAGTCGGGGTCCACGGTGTAGTGGTAATAGTCCAGCATCCGCTCGTTGAGGTCGAACAGGGCAGCGATGGCTGCGCTGTGGGCGGCGAAGCTCTCCGGCGGGGTGATTGCCTTGGCGGCCACGGCGTCGCGCACCTTGTTCCAGGTCTCGACCAGCTTGTTGAAGCTGCCCAGGGCCTGGGGATCATCGCGCCCCATCGGCGCCAGTCCCTCCCCCAATGCCTGCAAGGCCTGGTCGACCTCGGCGGCCTTGGCCTGACGCGGGCCGGCCATGTCGGCGGCACCGTTGAGCATGACGGCCGACATGCCGCGATGCTGCTGCATCAGTTGTACGCTGCGCAAGAGCCTGCGCACCGGCTCCACGCCGGCGATTTCCTCTTGCTTGAGCTTGATGGTGTGGGCAGTGCTGCCGTAGTAGAGGGCCGTGGGCACCCCGAACAGAATCAGTCCGAGTACGCCCAGCAAAGCGAATTTCTGCCATAGCTTCAGGTTGGCAAGCAGTCTTGTCATGATGGATTTTTCCCCAGGTTGCAGATGGTCGGCCGGACGGCTCGACCAGGCGCCGTTGCGGCGCTCATTGATTTTCACTCAGGGGAGATGATGCCACGGACACTAGTGCCGATTGTGCAAATAAAACCAGCTGTCCTGATTTTTGTCAGAAATCCTGCCGGCGGCAGCCCGCTTGTGGCTTTTCGCCACCTGAACAGTAACAGCAAATTACCTGTCAGCAAGCTTTACCTGGACGTTTCGCGTACTGGATTGATGGCAGTGGCCTGGCCCGGCTGCTTGTGACGCGCCAGGTGCAGATGCTGCAGGAACTGCTGGGTGGCCGACTCCCAGGAGCGGGTGGCGGCATGGGCGCGCACGGCTTCATTGTCCAGCTTCAGGGCTTGCAGGCAGGCTTGCTTGAGGTCCTGGCGCAGGATGCCGGAGACGCCATTGTCGACCACATCGATGGGCCCCTCGACCGGATAGGCGGCCACCGGAATGCCACAGGCCATGGCTTCCAGCAGCACCAGGCCGAAGGTATCGGTCTTGCTGGGGAAGACGAAGACGTCGGCGCAGTTGTAGTAGGCCGGCAATTCGTCATGCCCCTTGGCGCCCAGGAAGCGCACTTCGGGATAGCGCGTGGACAGGTCTTCGAACTGCGGGCCGTCGCCCACCACCCACTTGGTGCCGGGCAGGTCGAGCTGGAGGAAGGCTTCGATATTCTTTTCCACCGCCACCCGGCCCACGTAGAGGAACAGCGGGCGCTCGATGCAGGCATGGTCTTCCACCGCCGGGCGGAAGTGATTGGTATCGACGCCACGGCCCCACAGTACGACATTGCGGAAGCCCTCTTCTTCCAGCGCCGTCTTCATCGCCGGGGTGGGCACCATGATGGCTTCGGAGCGGCCATGGAACCAGCGCAGCAGACGATAGGTGATGGCCTTGGGCAAGAGCTTGCGGGCGGCCAGGTATTCCGGGAAGCGGGTGTGGTAGGCGGTGGTGAAACCCAGCTTGTGACGCAGGCAGTAGCGCCGCGCGGCCAGGCCCATCGGGCCTTCGGTGGCGATGTGGATGCAGTCCGGCTGGAACGCTTCGAGGGTGGCGGCGATGCGGGCGTAGGGCTTGTAGGCCAGCCGGATTTCCGGGTAGGTCGGACAGGCGAAGGTGCGGAAGTCGCGCGGCGATAGCAGCAGCACTTCGTGGCCGAAACCGCGCAGGCAGCGCACGGTGGAGCGCAAGGTGTTGACGACGCCGTTGACTTGCGGCTCTCCGGCGTCGCTGATGATGGCCATGCGCATAAATCGTATCGACAATAGGCCTTGAGGTGGCTGACTGGATGCCAGGTTGGCAGCGGTTGACACGGGCAAGCCGGGTGCAGTTCCCGGGGCAGCTGGCGGGCTTTCTTGGCAGCGCGTTTGAGATGCATGATTTCCTGCCGGACACCAGGCGCAGTTCGCCATTGGGCTCTTCCACCAGCGCCGACAGGCTTTCGACCCAGTCGCCATCGTTGCAGTAGACCACGCCGCCGATGTCGCGGATCTCGGGCTTGTGGATATGGCCGCAGATGACGCCGTCCAGGCCCTTCTTCTTGGCTTCCTCGGCCAGGGCATCTTCGAAGGAGGTGATGTAGTTCACCGCGTTCTTGACCTTGGACTTGAGGTACTGCGACAGCGACCAGTACGGCAGGCCAGCCCGTGCACGCCAGCTGTTGAACCACTGGTTGAACTTGAGGATCATGGTGTAGAGCGAGTCACCCACATAGGCCAGCCACTTGGCGCAGGCGATGACGCCGTCGAAACGGTCGCCATGCAAGACCAGCATACGCTTGCCTTCGGCGGTGACGTGCACCAGTTCATCGCGGATCTTGATGCCGCCGAAATCGAGGTCGATGAACTGGCGGATCACTTCATCGTGGTTGCCGGGCACGAAGATGACATTGGTGCCCTTCTTGGCCTTCTTCAAGACCGTCTGCACCACGTTGTTGTGGCTCTGGTCCCAGTACCAGCGACGCTTCAGTTGCCAGCCGTCGATGATGTCGCCCACCAGGTAGAGCGTCTCGGATTCGGTGGCACGCAGAAATTCCAGCAGTCGCTCGGCCTGGCAGCCGGTAGTGCCCAGGTGGATGTCGGAAATCCAGATGGTGCGAAAGCGCAGCGGATCGCGCTTGGATTCGTCATCATGCTGGTCGCCATCGGCACCCAGGTCGGCGAACAGCCCCTGGGCTTTTTCCATGAACTGTTCGCGTGGCTTCATGCGGTCCTCGACTCTTTGAGGTAGTGACGGGCATAGCGGCTGTCGAGCTTGGAGAGCGGCAGCAGCAGGAAGAAATCGGCCGAGTGGAAATCAGGATCCCAGGCCGGTTCGCCGCACACCCAAGCACCGCTGCGCAGGTAGCCGCGCAACAGCGGCGGGATCTGCGGATCAACGCCGGCCTGGCGGTCTTCCAGCGGGAAGGGCAACAGCGGCGCGACGCGGTAGTCGGGCGGGGCCATGTTCTTTTCGCGGAAGGCGTGGTAGAGCGCGGCGGCATTGTGGCCACCATCGGCCAGGCTGACGCTGGCGCAACCCATCAGGTATTCGCAGCGTTCCTTGCGCATGTAGGCGGCCAGACCGGCCCACAGCATCATGATCACGCCGCCGCTGCGGTAGTCCGGGTGGATGCAGGCGCGGCCAGCTTCGGCGATGACGCCGCGGATGTTGTCCAGGCGCGAGAGATCGAATTCCTGTTCCGAGTAGAACTTGCCCATGCGGCGCGCGCCGTGCGGGCTCAGTACAC
This sequence comes from Herbaspirillum sp. B65, assembly GCF_000333555.1. NCBI lineage: Bacteria > Pseudomonadati > Pseudomonadota > Betaproteobacteria > Burkholderiales > Oxalobacteraceae > Herbaspirillum > Herbaspirillum sp. B65. The sequence continues at coordinate 7,279 of NZ_BADI01000369.1, forward strand.
GATAGGTGCCCACCACCGAGAGGGTCTTGCTGTCGCGCACGATGAGGTGGTCGCAGTAGTCGTCGAACTCATCCTTGTCCAGGCCTTCGGGATTGGCCAGGGCCGACAGGTTCATCGCTTCGATGAAGACCTTGTAGCGCAGGCGCTGCACTTCGCGCACTTCTTCCGGGGTGCTGGCCAGGCTCAGGTTGAGCTTGGCAAAACTCGGATTGGCATCGGCAGGAATGGTAAGCAGTCTCATGCATTGTCCTTTATGGTGATGTGTGAAGGGGACCTTGGACTGCTACGGCCAAGGTCAAATCCACCAACATAAGCGACCTCAACTGGCTACAATCCGATACCCCTTCAGATTTGCGGCTGTTTCCGAAAGAAAACGAAACTTCAATTCAAAAAATTCGAGAAACAGCCGATGTCCCCGGGATAACGTTGCACAGACTACCCAGCGATTGTTTCACCCACATGACCTCTGCGGCCGTTTTGGCAGTGCAGCAACAACCATCGGCCCAGCGTTACAATGGCATGACAAAGCGGCACCGGGAGACCTCCGGCCAGGGAGCAAGGTGCACGCGCGAGGGTAAGGAAAGAGGGTGCAAACCCGAGGAATCTTTCGATGCGCACTTCATCGAAACCATGGATCGATGGCCGCCGGCAGTAATCGTGCGCAAGGGCGCCGGGCCTGTTGGCAGCTATGCTTTGCAATGTCCGTCAACTCGAAACATAAAGGAAGATCATGCTACTCAAGGATAAAGTCGCTCTCATTACCGGTTCGGCCAGCGGCATCGGCAAGGAAATCGCGGTCGAATATGCCAAACAGGGCGCCAAGGTCGTCATCGCCGACCTGGCCCTGGAAGCGGCCAAGGCGACCGCCGAAGAGATCGTCAAGAATGGCGGCACCGCCATGGCCGTGGCCATGAACGTCACCGATGAAACCCAGGTCGACAAGGGCGTGGCCGATGCCGTGAACACCTATGGCGGCCTGGACATCATGATCAGCAATGCCGGCATCCAGATCATCAGCCCGGTGGCCGAGCTGTCGCTGGAGAACTGGCGCAAGATGCTGGCCATCCACCTGGACGGCGCCTTCCTGACCACGCGCGCAGCGATGAAGGCGATGATCAAGCAGGGTCGCGGCGGCTCCATCATCTACATGGGTTCGGTGCACTCGCACCTGGCTTCGCCCTTGAAGGCGCCCTATGTCACGGCCAAGCATGGCCTCTTGGGCCTGGCCAAGACGGTGGCCAAGGAAGGCGCCAAGGACCACATCCGCACCAACGTCATCTGTCCCGGCTTCGTGCGCACCCCGCTGGTGGAAAAGCAGATCCCCGAGCAAGCCAAGGAATTCGGCATCAGCGAAGAAGACGTCATCAAGAAGATCATGTTGAAGGACACCGTCGACGGCGAATTCACCACCACCCAGGACGTGGCCCAGACCGCCGTGTTCCTGGCCGCCTTCCCGACCAATGCCCTGACTGGCCAGTCGGTGGTGGTCAGCCACGGCTGGCACATGCAATAAGCACTGACGCCCCTTCCGGGCAAGCCGCCATGGTGCAGACCTGGCGGCTTTTTGCTGGCCCGCCCTGGCTGAGCCATTTCGACCTTTAATCCGGCTTTAATCCCCCCTTGAGCCAGCATTAACCCATCCTTAATCCAACTGGCGTCAATCGGCTATGATGGGCGATCTTCATTGTCCATCCGATGTGCCATGCCGACCCTGACACTGCCGCCAGGCGAGCTGCCGCAATTGCATCTGCGCAGTTATCGCGAGCAGACCCTGGCCGACCGCCACACGTTCTCGCAACTGGTGCTGCCCCTGGCGGGCCGGCTGGAGCTCGATATTGCCGGGCACCAGGGCTACGCCGACAGCCTCACGGCGGCCTTCGTCGAACCCGGCGCCTGGCACGAGACCCGTGCCGGTGGCAGCAATCGCGCGCTGGTCCTGGACCTGGCGCCGCACGCGGTGGACACGCTGCAACTGGAAGCCCTGGCCCGGCGCGCCTTCGTGCCACTGACGGCGGCCGCCAGCAAGCTGGTGGAATTCATGGCGCTGTCGCTGGCGCAATCTACCGCGCCGGCCGCGGGCCATGCGCTGCACCACTGGGTGCCGCTGCTGCTGGACACCCTGGCCCAGCAACCGCCACAGGTGAAGTCGCGCCTGCACCGCATGTTGGCCCGGGTCGAGGCGCAAGCGGCCCAGCCCTGGACCGTGGCCGACATGGCCGCGCTGGCCGCCATCAGCCCCAGCCGCCTGCATGAATGGTTCCAGCAGGAACTGGGCACGTCGCCGCGCGCCTGGCTGGCGGAGGTACGTCTGGCGCAAGCCTGTCAGTTGCTGCGCACCAGCGCGTTGCCGGTGGCGACCGTCGCCCAGCGCTGCGGCTATGGCGACCAGAGTGCGATGACGCACGCCATGCGCAAGCTGCGCGGCACCACGCCGTCGGCCTACCGCAAGCAGTACCGGGCTTAAGCGCTGGCGGCTTGACCTGGCTGATGCAGGCACTGGCTGAAGTAGCCGGCAAAATGGGCGTAGTCGGGCGTGGGCAGTCCGGCCAGCTTGGCGCAATCATCCCAGCGCCGCAGGCGCAGCGCATCCCGGGCATAGGGCCGGTCGATGAAGGCGGCCGCCTGTTCGATGTCGAAGATGCCGCCCTGCAGTTGCAGGCTGCGCACCGAGTCGGCCGAAAGACGGGCGAAGTAATCGGGATCGGTGGCGCACAGGTAGCGCTTGGCATCGACGTGCAAGGCAATCGGCGCCAGCACGGATTCATCGAACAGTCCGCGCAGGAAAGGCAGCACGCGGTACTGGTGCAAGTCATCCACACCGGACAGGGTGGGCGTGTCGCCCAGGTCTTCCAGCAGATGCCCCAGGTCGTGCAGCAGACTGGCCACGATCAGGCTGGGTGCGGCGCCCTCCTCCTCGGCCAGCAAGGCCGATTGCAGCGCGTGCTCCAGTTGTGTGACGGGTTCGCCCGCATATTGCGTGTGGCCGTGTCGTGTGAACAACAGGGCGATATCATCCAGGCTCAGGGCCATCTTGCGCCTCGCTCATGAAGAAAAATTCAAGCAAGCACTATAGCCGCTGGCCATGTAGCGACCATGACATCTGCATGACATCGCGCTGGCGCAGCCCCATGCACAGGCAAAAACGGCGGACCCGCAGGCCCGCCGTTCTCGCTCGCTTCACTGCCCCCAGAGGCGGGGATCAGTGTCTTACTGCTTCAGATCGAAACGATCCAGCTCCATCACCTTGACCCAGGCTGCCACGAAGTCCTTGACGAACTTTTCCTGGGCGTCGGCGCTGGCATAGACTTCGGCCAGGGCGCGCAGCACGGCATTGGAACCGAACACCAGATCGACGCGGGTACCGCTCCACTTGAGGGCGCCGGTCTTGCGGTCGCGGCCTTCGAACTCTTCCTGGGCGGGCGAGGTGGACTTCCACTCGGTGCCCATGTCCAGCAGGTTGACGAAGAAGTCGTTGGACAGCACGCCCACGCGGCTGGTGAACACGCCCTTGGTGCTGCCGCCGACGGTGTTGCCCAGTACGCGCAAGCCACCGATCAAGACCGTCATTTCCGGCGCGGTGAGGGTCAGTTGCTGGGCCTTGTCGATGAGCATGTCTTCGCCACGCACGGCATAACGCTGCTTCTGGAAGTTGCGGAAGCCATCGATGACCGGCTCCAGCGGCGCGAAGGAAGCGGCATCGGTCTGCTCTTGCGAGGCATCCACGCGACCGGCGCTAAACGGCACGGTGATCGCCACGCCTGCGTCCTTGGCGGCCTTTTCCACCGCAGCACTGCCGGCCAGCACGATCAGGTCTGCCAGCGAAACCTTCTTGCTGCCCTGGTTGAACTCGGCCTGGATGGCTTCCAGCGTCGTCAAGACCTTGGCCAGTTGGGCCGGCTGGTTGGCCGCCCAATCCTTTTGCGGGGCCAGGCGGATGCGCGCCCCGTTGGCGCCACCGCGCATGTCGCCGCCACGGAAGGTCGAGGCCGAGGCCCAGGCGGTGGACACCAGTTCGGCCACCGACAGACCCGAGGCCAATACCTTGGCCTTGAGCGCGTTCACGTCAGCCGCATCGATGGGCGCGCCTTGGGCCTGCGGCAGCGGGTCTTGCCAGATCAATTCTTCGGCCGGCACTTCCGGGCCGAGGTAACGCGAACGCGGGCCGAGGTCGCGGTGGGTCAGCTTGAACCAGGCGCGGGCGAAGGCATCGGCGAACTGCTCGGGATGGGCCAGGAAGCGGCGCGAAATCTTTTCGTAGGCCGGGTCGAAGCGCAGCGACAGGTCGGTGGTCAGCATGGTCGGCAGCAGCGCTGCGCCGCCATGGGCGTGCGGGATCACTGCCTGGGCATTCTTGGCCACCCATTGATGGGCGCCGGCCGGGCTCTTGGTCAGTTCCCATTCATAGTTGAACAGGTTCTCGAAGAAGTAGTTGCTCCACTGCGCCGGGGTCTGGGTCCAGGTCACTTCCAGGCCGGAGCTGATGGTGTCGCCAGCGGCACCGCTGCCGAAGCTGCTCTTCCAGCCCAGGCCTTGGCTTTCCAGGCCTTCGCCTTCCGGTTCGCGACCGACGTGCTTGGCGTCACCGGCACCGTGGGTCTTGCCGAAGGTGTGGCCACCGGCGATCAGGGCCACGGTTTCTTCATCATCCATCGCCATGCGGGCGAAGGTTTCGCGGATGTCATGGGCGGCGGCCAGCGGGTCGGGGTTGCCGTCCGGGCCTTCCGGGTTCACGTAGATCAGGCCCATCTGCACGGCTGCCAGCGGGTTTTCCAGGTTGCGGCCAGCGGGGGCGGTGCGGCTCTGTTCGTTGCCATGACGGTCGGCATCAGCAGGGATCTCGCCGTGGCTGGCGCCGGCTTTGCCCTTGCCGTAACGGTCATCGCCACCCAGCCAGGTGGTTTCCGTTCCCCAGTAGACGTCCAGGTCCGGTTCCCACACGTCCTGGCGGCCACCGGCGAAGCCGAAGGTCTTGAAGCCCATGGTTTCCAGGGCGACGTTGCCGGTCAGGATCAGCAGGTCGGCCCAGGACAGCTTGTTGCCGTATTTCTGCTTGACCGGCCACAAGAGGCGGCGTGCCTTGTCCAGGTTGACGTTGTCGGGCCAGCTGTTCAAGGGCGCAAAACGCTGCTGGCCACGGCCGGCACCGCCACGGCCATCGCCGATGCGGTAGGTACCGGCACTGTGCCAGGCCATGCGCACGAACAGCGGACCATAGTGACCGAAGTCGGCCGGCCACCAGTCCTGGGAATCGGTCATCACCTTGGCCAGGTCAGCCTTGACGGCGGCCAGGTCCAGGCTCTTGAAGGCGTCGGCGTAGTTGAAATCCTCACCCATGGGGTTGGACTTGGAAGAATGCTGGGACAGCAGGTCCAGGCGCAACTGCTTGGGCCACCAGTCGCGGTTGCTGGTGCCGCCGCCGGCGGTGTGGTTAAAGGGGCACTTGGCTTCATTCGACATTGCGTTCTCTCCTGTTGGTCGACCCGATGAGTCGTGGTGCCCGGACCGGGAAACGGGCGTTACGGTGAGCGCACGCGGGGCTGGCGTGCGAGCACCGGGTAATACGGCGATATGCTGGCTGCGTTCTGCTACGGCGCCATGACGGCAGGGGCCATGCTGCGGGGCCAGCTTCACCTTGTCCCGGTCGTTACTGGTGATGAGTCATTAATGTAATTCATTAAAATGAATTGGTTGATTGTCTTTTTGTATAACGTCAGTCAATAAATCCAATCCCGTTACTTCACTTTTTATGGCTCAACAGTGTCGCCAAAGGCAAGTTCGTCTGCAGAGCTGGCACAATGGTTCCTGGCTGGCCTAGCTGGTGCAGGCTGATGGCGTACTACCCGGGCTGATGAGAAAATACGAGTTTTGTCTCGCGCCGGCCTCTTTTGGCATGAATGACAAGGATAAAAGCACACTTCCCGCGACATCGGAAAATACGAGTGAAATAATGCTTCAGGTCAACCGTTGACGACCTGAATCGTTGTTGAAGCGTTGCCCGCCTCCCGGGCTGCCCTCACTTCTCCCTATTTCGCCATTACAAAAAGACATCATGACGGAAACCACCGAAAACCTGGAACACGCCGAACACGCCCACGCCTCCGGCAACAAGAAGATCGCCCTGCTCATCGCCATCCTGGCGCTGGTGCTGGCCATTACCGAAACCCTGTCCAAGTCCTACCAGACCGAGGTCATCCTGAAGCATCAAGAAGCGGCCAACCTGTGGTCCTTCTTCCAGGCCAAGTCGGTGCGCGGCAATGCGGCGCAACTGGCCAAGCAGCAATTGACGCTGCTGGGCAATCCCAAGGATGAGCGGGTGAGCGCGGCCATTGCCAAGCTCGATGACGCCATCGCCCACTACGACAGCGACGAAAAGACCGGCGAAGGCAAGAAGGAGCTGGCGCACAAGGCGCGCGAAGCCGAACATGAAGCCCATGCCTACATGGAAAAGTACGAGAAGATGGAAATGGCGGCCGGGATGCTGCAAGTGGCCATCGTGCTGGCTTCGGCCACCATCATCTCCGGCGTGGCAGTGCTGGCCTACCTATCCATGGGCATCGGCGTGGTGGCGCTGGCCTTCGTGGGAGCCGGACTGCTGGGCGCGGTGATCTGATTGTCCTGGCCGCTGCCGGTGACGGCAGCCATGATGAAACGCCGGCTTCACGCCGGCGTTTTTCATCGGGCCTCACCCTCGCTCACCCTCGCTCACCCTCGCTCACCATCGGCTTCACAGCGCAGTCCATCGCAATAAAACCGTAGCCCGCAACAATCTTTCCCCGCTCCACTGCTGCATACTGCCAGCCTTTCCCGTTGCTGCGGTGGCATCGACCACCTTTGACTGATGCGTTCCAACCCGATTCTGCAAGGCATGTTCTATAGCGCCCTGGCCGGCGCCGCCTGGGGCCTGGTGTTCCTGGCCCCGGAACTGACCCGCGCCTTCTCGCCCTGGCAATTGACCGCCGGGCGCTACCTGGCCTATGGCCTGTTCGCGGCGCTGCTGATCGCGCCGCGCATCAAGAAATTGCTGCCGCACCTGGGCCGCGCCGAATGGCGCGCGCTGGTGTGGTTGAGCCTCTTGGGCAATGTGGTCTATTACGTATTCCTGGCCAGCGCCGTGCAATTGGGGGGCATGGCCATGACTTCGCTAGTGATCGGCTTCCTGCCGGTGGCGGTAAGCATCATCGGCAGCCGCGGTCACGGCGCCGTCCCGCTGCGCAAGCTGGCCCCTTCGCTGGCCCTGGGCCTGGCCGGGATTGCCTGCGTGGCATGGCAGTCGCTGGCGGGGTCGGCGACAGGCGATATGAAGGAAAGTGTCATAGGCTTCTTCTGCGCCCTGGCGGCACTGGCCTCCTGGACCACCTATGCGGTGGGCAACAGTCGTTGGCTGGCGCGCCTGCATGAAGTTTCAGCACATGACTGGAACCTCTTGATCGGCGTGGTCACGGGCCTGTTGTCGCTGTTCATCGCGGTGCCGGCCTTCACTGTGATGCTGCAACCGCATCCGGGCAGTCAATGGCTGCACTTCGTGGTGGTGTCGGCGGGGGTGGCGATCTTTGCCTCGCTGTTCGGCAATGCCTGCTGGAACAAGGCTACACGCCTGCTGCCGCTGACCATGATCGGGCAGATGATCCTCTTCGAGACGCTCTTCGCGCTGCTCTACGGCTTCCTGTGGGAACAGCGCTGGCCGACGCTGCTGGAGATCGCGGCCATGGTGCTGGTCACCGGGAGCGTGCTGCTGTGCGTGTCGGCGCACCGGGTCGATGAGGGCGGTGGGCACTGACACCCGGACGCCCTGCCCTCACTCCCCTCACTGTGGCTGGGCGTTGGCTTGCTCGGCCAGTTTCTTCAAGACGTGCGCCGCGGCCACCAGGCCGAAGGTGGCCGTGACCACCATGGCCGAGCCGAAGCCGGCGCAGTTCAGGCCGGTGATACCGGCCTGGGTGCTGTCGGCGGCATCCGCGCCGACGTCCATGTCTTCCGCCGGAACGACTTCGCAGGCCGCGCCCTCGGCCAGTTCTGGAAAGCGCAACGGTTCAGTGGAAAACACGGCATCGATGTGGAATTTATTCTTGGTCCCGCGCGGGAAACCATGCTGTGCACGCAGGCGCTTGCGCACCTTGGCCAGCAGCGGTTCCTGCTCGGTGCGGCAAAGGTCGCGGATCTCGATCTGGGTCGGGTCGATCTGCCCACCGGCGCTGCCGATGGTGACCATGGGCATCCCGTTCTTGCGGCACCAGGCGATCATGGCCACCTTGGCCGGGACATTGTCGATGGCGTCGATGACGTAATCGAAACGACCACCGCCCAGCATCTGCTCCACATTCTCCGGATCGACGAAATCCTCCACTTCGGTGACCACGCAGGTCGGATTGATCTGGCCGATGCGCTCATGCAGGGCCGTGACCTTGGCCTGGCCCAGCGTCCCGGTCAGGGCATGGATCTGGCGGTTGACGTTGGATTCGGCCAGGTTGTCCAGGTCGATCAGGGTCAGGTGACCGATGGCGCTGCGCGCCAATGCCTCGACGATCCACGAGCCCACGCCCCCGACCCCGACCACGCACACCCGTGCCTGGCGGAAGCGTTGCAGGGCGGCGGCGCCGTACAGGCGGGCCACGCCGCCGAAGCGGCGTTCATAGTCGATATCGTTCAGATCGATGGATGTGCTCATGTTCAAACTTCAATGCAGTGTTAGCAGCCTGGATGGCCTCTCATGAAAAAGGGCCGCAGCGTCAACGCGGCGGCCCTTTTGCGTCGTACGGAAATCCTTGAATCAGACCACCGCGCCGCCGTTCTCGTCCTTGACCTTGACCGGCTTGATCAGGTCTTCGCGCTTCACGCCCAGCCACATGGCCAGGGCCGCGGCCACGAACACCGAGGAATAGATGCCGAACAGAATACCGATGGTCAGCGCCAGGGCGAAGTAGTGCAGCGTCGGGCCACCGAAGAAGAACATCGCCAGCACCATCATTTCAGTGCTGCCGTGGGTGATGATGGTACGCGACATGGTGCTGGTGATGGCGTGGTTCAGCACTTCGGGCGCGGAGAGCTTGCCGAAGCGACGGTCACGGAAGGCTTCGCGCACCCGGTCGAACACCACCACCGATTCGTTGACCGAGTAACCCAGCACAGCCAGGATCGCGGCCAGCACGGTGAGCGAGAATTCCCACTGGAAGAAGGCAAAGAAACCCAGGATGATCACCACGTCGTGCAGGTTGGCGATCACCGCCGCCACCGCGAACTTCCATTCGAAGCGGAAGGCCAGGTAGATCACGATGCCGACCACCACCATGGCCAGCGCCAGCAAGCCGTCATGGGCCAGCTCGTCACCCACCTGCGGGCCGACGAACTCCACCCGTTGCAGGCGCACGTCCGGGTCATCGGCCTTCAGGGCGGCATTGACCTTTTCGCTTTGCTGGCTGGCGTTCACGCCGGCTTGCGCGGGCAGGCGGATCATCACGTCCTGGGCGGTGCCGAAGCTTTGCACCAGGGTATCGCGGTAACCCAGCGCTTCCACCGACTTGCGGATCTTTTCCAGGTCGGCCGGCTTGTTGTAGGCCACTTCCATGACCGTGCCACCGGTGAATTCGATGGAGAAGTGCAATCCCTTGGAGAACAGGAAGAACACCGCGGCCACGAAGGTCAGTGCCGAGATCGCATTGAAGATCAGGGCATGACGCATGAAGGGAATGTCTTTTTTGATGCGGAAAAATTCCATCACTATCCTTTCGGTGCCGGTCCCACTGTCAGCGTGGCGACCGGCTCAAAATCTGGCTGTGCTGCTATGTCGTGGTATCGCTGCGCTTACTTGGCGTCGCGCTTGGCCGAAGCCTTGCCGGAGGTGGAGAGCACCTCGCCTTGCGGCTTCCAGATCTGGCCGATGGCCAGGCTGGAGAGGCGCTTCTTGCGGCCATACCAGAGGTTGACCACGCCGCGCGAGAAGAACACGGCCGAGAACATCGAGGTCAGGATGCCCAGGCAGTGCACCACGGCAAAGCCGCGAATCGCACCGGAACCGAAGATCAGCAGCGCCAGGCCGGCGATCAGGGTGGTCACGTTGGAGTCCAGGATGGTCGCCCAGGCGCGGTCGAAACCGGCGGCAATGGCCGCCTGCGGCGAATTGCCGGCACGCAGTTCTTCACGGATGCGCTCGTTGATCAGCACGTTGGAGTCGATCGCCATACCCAGCGCCAGGGCGATAGCGGCAATACCGGGCAGGGTCAGCGTGACCTGCAGCGTGGACAAGAGCGCCACCAGCAGCAGCACGTTCACCGACAGCGCCAGGGCACTGAAGAAACCGAACAGCTGGTAGTAGATCACCATGAAGATGGCCATGGCCACGAAGCCGTACAGCACCGAGTCAAAGCCCTTCTTGATGTTGTCGGCACCCAGTTGCGGGCCGATGGTGCGTTCTTCGATGATGTCCATGGGTGCGGCCAGGGAACCGGCGCGCAGCAGCAGGGCCAGGTCGCTGGCGGCTTCGGGCGAACCCATGCCGGTGATCTGGAAGCGCGAACCCAGTTCGGAGCGGATGGTGGCCACGGTCAGGACTTCGCCCTTGCCCTTTTCGAAGAGGACGATGGCCATGGCCTTGCCGACCTTGTCACGGGTGGCTTCGCGCATCTTGCGGCCGCCGTCGCCGTTCAAATCGATGCTGACCGCCGGTTGGTGGTTTTCATCGAAGCTGGCCGAGGCGTTGGAGATGTAGTCGCCGGTCAGCACCGGTTCCTTGTTCAACACCACCGGGGCACCCTTGCCGACCTTGAACAGTTCGGAGCCGAAGGGAATGGCCGAGGTTTCCTCGGTGCCACGCACCACGCTGTCGTCCACCATGCGCACTTCCAGGGTGGCGGTACGGCCGATGATGTCCTTGGCGCGCGAGACGTCCTGCACGCCCGGCAGTTCGACCACGATGCGGTCGGCGCCCTGGCGCTGGATCAGCGGCTCGGCCACACCCAGCTCGTTGACACGCTTGGACAGGGTGCTGATGTTTTGCTTGACGCCATCTTCCTGGGTCTGCTTGAGGGCTTCCGGGCGCAGGGTGGCGATCAGTTTCAGGTCGTCGCCGCTGCCGGCGTCGGTCAGCAGCATTTCCTGCAGCTCGCCCAGGGCGGCGCGGGCCTTGTTGCGGGTATCGGCATCGCGGAAGGAAATCTCGATGCTGTCGCCCACGCGGTTGATGCCGCTTTGGCGGATGTTCTTGTCACGCAGCAAGCTGCGCACGCTCGATTGCAGGCCTTGCAGGCGCTTGTTCAGGACCGCCTTGATATCGACCTGCATCAGGAAGTGCACGCCACCGCGCAAGTCCAGGCCCAGGTACATCGGGAAGGCGTGCAGGCTTTGCAGCCATTGCGGGGTGTTGGGCAAGAGGTTGAAGGCGACGATGTAGGTCGGGTCGCTGGGGTCGGTGTTGAGCTCCTTTTCCAGCAGGGCCTTGGCCTTGAACTGGATATCGGTGCTGGCAAAGCGGGCGCGCACCGAGGGCGCCGCGCCGCTGTTGTCGAACGCCACACTCTCTGCGCCGAGATTGCCTTGTTTCAGGATCTGATCGACACGGCCGGCCAGGGCAGGCTCCACCTTCAGGGTCGATTTGCCGCTGCTGATCTGCACCGCGGGGGATTCGCCGAAGAAGTTCGGGACGGTATAGATCACGCCGAACAGCAGGGCCAGGACGATCAGTGCGTATTTCCAGAGAGAGTAACGATTCATGGTCTTGTGCTTCTTGCTTGCGGGAGGGGGTGGCAGGAACCTGCCGCCCTGTTCAGAACCGGCATCGAAAACGCCGGGTTCTAACAACATGGGCGCATCAGCGATGCGCCCAGGGGTTCGCCGGCACGGGGCCGGCCAAACCGGTCAGGCCGGATCAGGGATTACAGACCCTTGATGGTGCCCTTGGGCAGCAGGGTGGTGATGGCGCCCTTTTGCACGATGACTTCGGTGCCTTCAGACACTTCGATGGTGATGTAACCCTCGGCCACCTTGGTGATGCGACCCAAGAGACCACCCGAGGTGACCACTTCGTCGCCCTTGGCCAGGGCGTCCATCATGGCCTTTTGTTCTTTCTGACGCTTCATCTGCGGGCGGATCATCAGGAAGTACAGGACCACGAACATCAGGATGATCGGCAGGAAGCTGGCCAGGTTGCCCATCGCGCCACCAGGGGCTGCTGCGGCCGTTTGCGCGTATGCGTCGGAAATAAACACGTGAGGCTCCAAATGTTGATTGAAAAATAGCCCTGCATTCTAGCACTGCGCAGGCGCTAAACCGCCAAATCGGGACGCGGCGCCGCAGATCAAGGGGCAATCATGGGGTAATCGCTCTTTTTTATCACTTGCGGACAGCGCCGGGCCGCTGGCAGCCGCATGAATCGGCTGCCATGTGAAAAAAGCTTCATTTCGCCCCCAAGCCGCCGTCCAGCGCCACTAAGATAGCGCCACGCCCATTGCGCTCCTTATTCCAACATGTCTACCACTACCGCCGCGCCCTCCCCGCGCGCCCCG
>NZ_BADI01000368.1:0-1452 GCF_000333555.1 Herbaspirillum sp. B65
ATCAGCTGCCGGACCATCTCTCGGCCAGGGCCAGTCTTCGTTCTGCCTGCTCTCTTCAGTGATCCATGCGCATATCGCCGACCTGTTCCCGGGGCGCGACATCATGGCCTATTCGCAATTCCGGGTCACCCGCAACAGCGACCTGTGGGTCGATGAAGAAGAGGTCAAGAACCTGCGCCAGGCGCTGGAGACCGAATTGCAAAGCCGCCAGTTCGGCGTGGCGGTGCGCCTGGAAGTGGCGGCCAACTGCCCCGAACACCTCTCGCAGTTCCTGCTGAACCAGTTCAACATCGAACACAACCGCCTGTATGCCGTGCAAGGGCCGGTCAACATGGTGCGCTTGGGCGAGATCGTCAACCTGGTCAACCAGCCCGAGTTGCGCTTCCCGCCCTTCTCCCCCACCCTGCCGCCGCAACTGGCCAGCGAAAACATCTTCGATGCCCTGGACAAGAAGGACGTGCTGCTGCACCACCCCTTCCAGTCGTTCCAGCCGGTGGTCGACTTCATCCGTACCGCCGCGCATGATCCGCGGGTGCTGGCCATCAAGCAGACCATCTACCGCACCGGCATGAATTCGGACCTGATGGAAGCGTTGATCTACGCCGCCCAGCATGGCAAGGAAGTCACGGTGATCGTGGAACTGATGGCGCGCTTCGATGAAGAAGCCAACATCAACTGGGCGGTCAAGCTGGAGCAGGCCGGCGCCCAGGTGGTCTATGGGGTCGTGGGACTGAAGACGCACGCCAAGCTGGCCCTGGTGATCCGCCGCGATGAAGACCAGGGGCTGCGCTTCTATGCGCACCTGGGCACCGGCAACTACCACCCCAATACCACCAAGTTCTATACCGACTTTGGCCTGTTGACCTCCAACCAGCAGCTCACCGCCGAAGTCAACGAAGTCTTCATCCACCTCACCAGCCTGACCAAGCCGCGCAACCTCACGCACCTGTGGCTGGCGCCGTTCTCGCTGCAGAAGGAAATCATCCGCGCCATCCGCAACGAAGGCCAGATCGCCCGCGAGGGCCGACCGGCGCGCATCATCGCCAAGATGAATGCGCTCTTGGATGAATCGGTAATCCGCGCGCTCTACGCGGCCTCGGCCGATGGCGTGAAGATCGACCTGATCGTGCGCGGCGCCTGCGCGCTGCGACCGGGCGTGCCGGGCCTGTCGGACAACATCAAGGTGCGTTCCATCATCGGCCGCTATCTGGAACACTCGCGCATCTACTACTTCCGCAACGACCTGGCCCACGATGTCTACCTGGCCAGCGCCGACTGGATGAACCGCAACCTGTTCCGCCGCATCGAGGTGGCCTTCCCGGTGCTGGACNAGGCGCTCAAGAAACGGTCATTCNGAAGGTCTCAATCCCTATCTGAAGGACATACCAATTCTGGCTGCTCGACGTCAATGGCGTCTACACCCTGAAGAAACGCGCAACAAGCAGCATGCTT
>NZ_BADI01000367.1:0-7201 GCF_000333555.1 Herbaspirillum sp. B65
CGATATTGCAGGCCTCCTTGCAGGACCCCTGCCGCATCCTTATTAGTCAGCGTTGGTCTAAGCGCTTCGATTAGGGGATTCCCGAGTTGGTCCGGATGGACATCTTTCGATTGATAACAGGCTATGCTCATGATTACCATGTCTCCAGAACATCAGCCACGTCATGATTAACGTCGTGCTTTTCAGCCTTCTCATCTGAAGTAGCTACGGCGTCCCCAACGCCAGCGTTGACTGCTGGCGTATCAACGGCATGGGCTCCATCTCCATCAGGTGCTTGACCGGTTTTTTCGTATTCGGCTTCAGCCGCACGCGTCTTATGAATGTCCTTCTTGCGAGCTGCCTTGGACGTAGATTTTTCACTGACGCAGGAATAAGTAGCCAGCTTGCGTGCCTGGCGGCGCACCGAGACATCCACCAGGGTGCGCGGCAGAAAGCCGATGTGGCTGAATACCTCGCGGTTGCGACGCAGGCTGATTTCTTCTTCGGCGCCGCCTTCGACATATTCGAAACAGAAATTGGGAACTCGCTTGCGCGCGATGGCGCGCAGTTCCTCGATGCTCTGGGCGCGTTGCAGGTCCGGCCCGGTGTATAGACGACGTTCCAATTCGGCTCTCCCGATTGCACTTCGTTGATGTCAGCGGCTTGGCCTCTGACTTGCTCGGCAGTGTATAAATTGGTCAAGCCAAAAGCAAATAATTTTTATAAATGTAAATTGGTAAGGCCGAAATGATGTCCGCGCCTGTGAGACAATCGCCAAAAACCCTGACAAACTGTTCCAAGGGCCAGCTTGTCGGCTTCTCCAGATTAGTTAACACGATGTCCAGCCAGAAATCGCCCGACTCCCGTCGCCTGTACCTCCAGATTGCGGACCGCCTGCGGACCGTGATGTATCAGCCTGGCTTTACCAGCCAAGGCCGCTTGCCGCCTGAGCGTGCGCTGGCCGAACAATTGGGCGTGTCGCGGCCCTCGATCCGGGAAGCCTTGGTCGCCCTGGAGCTTGAGGGAAGGGTGGAGATCCGCATGGGATCGGGGGTCTACCTGACGCAGACAGTGCCGCCGGAGCTGCACAAGGAGGATGCGGCAGTCGAGGAAATGGGGAACAGCCTGAGCGACATCATGGGAGCGCGGGCCATTTTCGAGGGCGCGATTGTCGCCCTGGTTGCGCCGCTGGCCAAGCCCAGGGATGTCAAGGCGCTGCGCGCGATCTACGACACCATGGAGTGCGAATGCCAGGCAGGCAGGAGCCCTGCCCACGCTGACCGCGAATTCCACATTCGTATCGCCCAGATGACCCATAACGAGGTACTGGTGCAGACGGTGGCCCGGCTTTACGACGAACGTCAGGATCCGATCTCGGCCAAGCTATTGGATCATTACGAACCGGAAGATAGCTGGTTCACGGCGCTGCACGAGCATCGCGAGATTCTGGAAGCCATCGAGGCCCGCGATGCCATCCAGGCGCAGGCAGCGATGCAGCGACATCTGAAGTTGTCGCTCAAGCGCACCATGACGCGCAAGCAATTGAGCTGAACCGGGTTGCCCCATCCGGGTGGCAGAAAAGAAGTGCCAAGGTCACGAGCGATTGCCTGCGGTGTCGGCGGGAATAAAGTTACGAATCGTGATGTCTTTGCGGCCTGACGGCAGGGGCTGGTTGGCCTGGTCCAGCCATTGCCATTGGATATCCTTTGGTGAGATGTCGAGTCCGCGATCACGCGGATCGGGGAAGGCTTGACCTTCTTCGACGTAGGCCTGCCGTGTCCATTGGTTGAAGACCTTTGCCAAGGGATGGGCCGGATCAATGCTGCCGTGCCATATGCCTGTAGCGGGCGCGGGGAGTAGCCCTGTTGAACGCAGATCGCGGGATGGAACAGGTACTTCGCGCAGCACGCCTTGCGGAACGCGCCAGTCGGGTCGGTGTTTTGCAGCGGCATCTTGGGGAACTGGTGTTCCGAGATAGTGAAAGCGTAAGACGCCATCGCTGGCGTCCAGTCCGACACGGCTGGGTTCGAAGCTTTCTCCCCGCTCGTAACGCATGGGGATCTGCGCCGCATTCCAAGCGACCAAGCGAGGCTCGTGCGGATCACGGAGTTGAGCGATCCAGTATCCGCTGATGGTGGCATCGGTGTGTTCATGCTGGATCAGATGGCCGCCTTGTGGTTTCTCCGGAAGGACGAGGCCGTCGGGGATATGAGCGCGGCCTTGGCGCAGTGATGCGGGAGAAGGTTTGCCGATGTCTGATGAAACTACCTTGACGGGTTTGGCGCCATCGATCAGGGATTGCTTGTCGCCGTCCCAGTAGGGAAGAATGGCGGGAGGCAGGGGGAGCACCTTGTCGAGGTTGGGGAGGCGGAGGTCGGGGTTGAGGTGGAGCATGTCGGCAATGGCGGCGTATCTTTCTGCACGATCTTTATCCAGAAATTTATTGACCAGTTTTCGTCCATCATCAAATTCCACGAACAGCTTGTTAGCACTTTTTTCGCTGCCAAACTTGACACCATCATGAAGAATAAGTAGTGCACGTTCATACTGCTTATGGAAGCTTAACTCGTGACCTAACAGATATGCAGCATTTCCATTTTCCTGCTTGTAACCACATTCCATCATCTTTAAGGCCATACCTCTGTTTCCCCAGAAGGCTCCTTTGGGATCATCGTATGAGGCGTTGAGTTTATCGCCAAGGTAAGCCAATGCATCAGAATTCCCCATGCTGGCGGCACGCCACCAGAAAGCGTATGCTCGGGTTGCTTCTTGCTTAACACCAGTTCCATTCATGTGATACGTTCCCATCAGGTCAAAAGCCTTTGGGACGCCTAGTAGCATGGCCTTTTCCACCATTTGTACGGCGCGCTCACTGCTGCGCTCAACGCCGGCTCCTCGCAGATGAAGAGTGGCAAGGTTCAGCATCGCGCGCCAGTGATTTTTTTCAGCAGCTTTCGTCCAGAGAATGGCTGCTTTTTCGTAGTCTCGATCGTCGGGCCAGAGATCGTAACTGGTAACGGCTAATCCTTCTCTGAACCATTGCTCAGCCTCGTGGTTGTCTTGTGGCTCCAGGTTCCTTTCGTACTGGCAGTTAAATTCTGTTTGATGCGGATCAAAAGCAATTAATTTCATATTGCGTGGGAGATTTTGCATGATGCATCCAGACATAAACGTCGTTGAGATAACGACGAAAAACAGGAATGGAAAAAAAGCTCTTTTTGGCCTATTCAAGTGCATGGATAGTCCATTTTTTAAGCCAGCCTTAGACTGGACGTTCGGTCGTCAAAAAATGGAATAAGAAACCCTTGTGGCGCTGACTGTGCGTTCTTCTCTCGACGATTGTCATCTAGCAGCGCTTCCCACTTCCTAAATGTGCTGGAAATTTCAGATGCGCTTCCACTGCCTCCGTTACACCCTTCGGCATTAGCTGAATGCATGGAGAACACCTCTCTCCGTAATTTCTCGCTCAACAGCGGGTTATCACATCCAATATTGATCTCAGCATCCACCGCCATACTGCGCAAATTGAGATTGGCACTGCCCAGCGTAAAGAAGGCATCGTCAATGATCATCAATTTGCTGTGGATGTAGATCTCCCGATATTTCTCGCCCTTGCTGTCCCCGGCATGATCGTAGGTCCACAGACTGGCCACCAGCGTCTTGATGCCCAGTGCTTCCAGCTCCTCGGCGATCTCGGCATTGCCCCTGGGCTCGATAACGGCGCCATGCGGTTTGGGCATTCGCACTAACTCTGGCGGGGCGCTGTTATTCCTCTGTTTGAGCGCATACCTTGCTATTTCCTTCTGCTGCCGCTGACGAATCAGTTCCCCCTCTTCGAATGTCTTGTCCTGATTGGGCATCGAACTGCCATGCCCGAGCAGCTTGATCGTGTCATGCGTGGCCGCTACCATCTGGATGCGTTCAGGGGTGGGGATGACGATGAAGACATGCAGATTGGGCAGCGTCTTCAATGGCCGCCCCGCCTCCTTCCACGCAGCGATGAAGTTGTGGCGCATTTGCTTGAGATACCGCGCCCATTCGGTGTACTGGAAATACTGGTTCTCGATGTAGATGTAGTTGGAAGCGAAGCTGGTCGCCTGGCGGTACAGCCGCTGGATGGTCTTGTCGCCTTCCTCCGGTTGAGTGCGCACGATCTGCGCACGGTGAGCAGCTTTGCCTGCGCGGACCTTGAGGCCGGCCGGCGGCGAACGCAGGTCGTGCACACGCTCGATTTTCTGAGCAGCAGGAGCGACCCGATTCCATGCATCGACGAAATTCTTGCTCACGCTGATGAGGGCCTCGCCGCAAATGCGGCAGGCATAATCCTGTAAAGGCTTCAGTCCTGGCAGATCGCCTCCGCCGCCTTCCCACGACTCACCACGGCGAGGATCGTGAAACAGATGCTTCTTGGTATCCCAGTAATCGGTGACACTGTTCAATCCCATTACGTAACCAACCGCATGTTCGCCGTTTGCATGGTCGTAGTCGATGAGTATCGTTTTTTGATGCGCAGTCGAAGCATCCATGAGGGAAGTAAATTCCATCTGCGGCAGGATCTTCATCTTCTCCTGCGCAATACTCTGTCCGACCTTGTCGGAATTGGCCGCGCGAACCTTGAAGATGAGATGAGGGTGCGTACCATGGGTAGCTTCAAAGAACCACAACGCATTGAAATAGCTGCGTCGCTCCTGCGGCGTGAGGCCAGCTTCGTGCGGCTTGCCGGAGAGGCGCTCATGATGCCGGATGCGTTTGACCTGATCGGCATCGAGCGTACCGTAGCCTGGCGTATTCTTTGCGATGGCAGAGAGCATCCCCTCGTGCCAGCACAGCACCCGTACTTCGACTGGTTTGCCGTTGTTGTACTTGCCGGCCGCAACCTCCCTGAGCAAATCCCCCCAGGTCGGCCCGCGAGGCCAGGTATGGCCATTGCGTTCCAGTTCCATGGCCGGATCGAAACCCCAGCAGATGATCTCCACACTATGCCGCGCCTGGCGGATGTCTTGCAGGATGCGGGCAAAGCCTTCTTCGCCGCAGATCAATACTTCAAGCTGGTTGGCGTGATAGATCGGAGAGTTGCTGTCTTCTGCGCGCTCCAGCAGCCATTGTGCGGTTGCGGTCGCACTGCGTTTGCTCAGGTCGATAGGGACGCTGCCTGGGTGATAAGTCTGGGGCATGATAGGTGTCCTGAAAGAAGTAAAAGGGTTCAGGCGCCGGCATGGCGCAGCCGGCTCTCGGCGTCTTTTTCGATGCTGCGATAGCCGGATGCCGCCAGTTGTTCATCGAGCGCACTGATGTGTTCATGGACCGGCAAGTCGAAGCAGTAGCCATTGGGGAGCTTGATGGAGTACCCCTTGTCCCCCGGCTGATGGTCTTCGATCAGTAATTGCCCGGCAGCGTCAGTGACGCCCACGGCGATCTGTGCACCCTGCTTGAGGAGCGTGTAGGGTTGATGTGCCAGCAGCCTTCCGTCGCGTGCGTGGCTGCGCAGGCGGACCAGCAGACTGGCGCTCTGCTGCAATTGTTCATAGGTCAGCGGAGGAGGGATGTCGGGTGGCGGACAATTGGCCGGACCCAGGATATTGTGCTCGGCGGCCTGCTGTCGCCATTGTCCGCTGGTGCCGTGTTCGATCTGGCTGGCATTCCAGCGGCTGAAGCTGCCGCCGCCGGTGATCTCCGTGTTCTCGCGTGATCGGATGCTGATCTTGGGTGCCTGCAGGATGATCTCTTCGCTGGCCTCCAGCAGAATGCGCCGCGCCGCAGAGAGGTCGATATGCTCTTCGTGGGCCTGTACCTTGATGCTGCCTTTGCCACTGATCAGTTTCAGGTGCTTGGCCGCAAAGGCCACAAACATCTCGCCGGCCCGCATCAGGAGGCTGCGGCCTGTGCTGACTTGGGTATTGGTCTGGCTGACCATGTCGATGTGTTGTGCTGCGCCCAACACCATGGTGTCCTGGCTCGTGATGCTCACGCCCGCCGGTGCGTCTACGGCGATCATGGGCGTCTCGGTGTGCACTGCTTCGTTGCTAGGATCGCTCGCATCCCAGGCCTGCAGTTGGGTTCTGATGCGCTCCAGCTGGGCCAGATCGGTCGCCTCGGCGTGATGCCTGACAGCATCCTGGCTCAGGCGCTGCGCCAGCTCTTGCAGATCGCGCAGTGTCTCCAGCAGGACGGCACGCTCGAGGATGCGGCCGCGTCCCCGGTCCTGGCGGTGCGCCGTGATCAGGACGCCCTTGCCGGCACGCAGCACGCCGTGTCCATCGGTTCTGGTTTCCACGCCCTCGCCACGATCACTGCCTTGGCCGTCGTAGCGTGGTTCGGTCAGATAGCCCAGGTTGATCTGGCTGTGCTGGTGTTCACTGGCCAATTGCGTGCTGATCTGGCCGGGGGTGTCATCCAGGCGTAACTGGTTGTAGCGCGCGCCATCGACCTCCTTGGACTTGATGCCGGACAGGAAGCGGTTGCCCGGCAAACCGCCAGCGTGGCTGAAGCGCGCCGGGAGGTTGAGGCCGTTGTGCAGGACCCCGGCGACGAACATCTTGTCCGGATCGCCACCGAGAAAATCGATCAGGACTTCCATGCCGACCCGGGGCACGGCATCGTGTCCATAGCCTGCCCCGGCCCAGGCGCTCGATACGCGCACGAAGGCGCTGTCCTGATCATGGCCGCTGGTGCCCGCACCTTGGGCATGGGCGTGGTCTTCCGCTTGCAGGCCCTGCAACTGCACCTTGATGCGTCCCAATGCATCGCAGTACACCTCTTCCTGTGCCGGCCCCACCACCAGCGCCGTGATTGGATGCACGGCAGGCAGATGTCGGCGTGGGTCGTAATGCGGGCTCAGCGAGGCAGTGCGCCGCACGCAGGTGAGGTGGTTGTGATAGCGCAGATCGCTTGCGCCTTGCGGTGCTCCGGCTTGCCACTGGAGTTCCGGCAAGAGTCGTTGGATGGGGTCCTGCAAGACCTTGGGGAAATTGTTTTCGGCGCGCTGCTGCAGCGAGGTGACGATGAATTCGCGCTGCGAGGCATTCCGGTAGCGCATATCGGGGTGCCGTTCCAGAACGAACCAGTGTCCTACCGCCAGATCGCGCACACTGCCACTGGCCTGGAAGGATTCGCAACGGCCTTCGTGCGCCGACATGCGTGCATCGGCCAGGCGTACCTGGTCCAGCAGGTTCTCTGCCACATGGGGTGCCTCGATGAAGCGATCGGTGATGGCCAATCCGAG
>NZ_BADI01000366.1:0-2999 GCF_000333555.1 Herbaspirillum sp. B65
TCTTCTCCTGCGCATACTCTGTCCGACCTTGTCGGAATTGGCCGCGCGAACCTTGAAGATGAGATGAGGGTGCGTACCATGGGTAGCTTCAAAGAACCACAACGCATTGAAATAGCTGCGTCGCTCCTGCGGCGTGAGGCCAGCTTCGTGCGGCTTGCCGGAGAGGCGCTCATGATGCCGGATGCGTTTGACCTGATCGGCATCGAGCGTACCGTAGCCTGGCGTATTCTTTGCGATGGCAGAGAGCATCCCCTCGTGCCAGCACAGCACCCGTACTTCGACTGGTTTGCCGTTGTTGTACTTGCCGGCCGCAACCTCCCTGAGCAAATCCCCCCAGGTCGGCCCGCGAGGCCAGGTATGGCCATTGCGTTCCAGTTCCATGGCCGGATCGAAACCCCAGCAGATGATCTCCACACTATGCCGCGCCTGGCGGATGTCTTGCAGGATGCGGGCAAAGCCTTCTTCGCCGCAGATCAATACTTCAAGCTGGTTGGCGTGATAGATCGGAGAGTTGCTGTCTTCTGTGCGCTCCAGCAGCCATTGCGCGGTTGCTGTGGCGCTTCGTTTGCGCAGATCAATAGGGACGCTGCCCGGATGGTGGGTATCTTGCATAAGCAAAAGGGAAGAATACGATTCAGTGCTGATCTTTTGTTGTGTCAGCAGGATCGAAGTTACGAATGGTGATGTCTTTACGCCCCGAAGGCAGAGGCTGATTCGCCTGATCCAGCCATTGCCATTCGATATCCTTTGGAGAGATGTCGAGTCCGCGATCACGCGGATCGGGGAAGGCTTGACCTTCTTCGACATAGGCCTGCCGTGTCCATTGGTTGAAGACCTTTGCCAAGGGATGGGCCGGATCAATGCTGCCGTGCCATATGCCTGTAGCGGGCGCGGGGAGTAGCCCTGTTGAACGCAGATCGCGGGATGGAACAGGTACTTCGCGCAGCACGCCTTGCGGAACGCGCCAGTCGGGTCGGTGTTTTGCAGCGGCATCTTGGGGAACTGGTGTTCCGAGATAGTGAAAGCGTAAGACGCCATCGCTGGCGTCCAGTCCGACACGGCTGGGTTCGAAGCTTTCTCCCCGCTCGTAACGCATGGGGATCTGCGCTGCATTCCAAGCGGCCAAGCGAGGCTCGCGCGGATCACGGAGTTGAGCGATCCAGTATCCGCTGATGGTGGCATCGGTGTGTTCATGCTGGATCAGATGGCCGCCTTGTGGTTTCTCCGGAAGGACGAGGCCGTCGGGGATATGAGCGCGGCCTTGGCGCAGTGATGCGGGAGAAGGTTTGCCGATGTCTGATGAAACTACCTTGACGGGTTTGGCGCCATCGATCAGGGACTGCTTATCGCCATCCCAGTAGGGAAGAATGGCGGGAGGCAGGGGGAGCACCTTGTCGAGGTTGGGGAGGCGGAGGTCGGGGTTGAGGTGGAGCATGTCACTGATGGCGGCATAGCGCTCGCCCCTATCTTTGTCCACTTGGTATTGAGCTGTCGCATCACCAGTTTCAAAGCTGACGGCAAGGAATATTGCACTATTTTCGCTCCCAAATTTCACGCCGTCATGCAAGATGTTGAGGGCTTGTTGCTGCCTGCCGTCCAATCCAAGGCTAAGGCCAAGCGTCGCAGCCGCCCCTCCGTTTTCTTGGGCATATCCGCATTCCAGCAGTTTGTAAGCAATAGCCTTGTTTCCCCAAGTTCCGCGTGCGGGGGCATCACGAGTTGCATTGAGCCGCTCACCAAGGTAGGTCTGCGCGTCAGCACTTCCCATTTCCGCAGCCAGAGACCAAAAGGCATATGCGCGGGTCGCATCTTGTCTCACACCAGTACCATTCATGTGCAAGGTCCCCATAAAATCAAAAGCGCGAGGAATTCCCATCTTCATCACTTCTTCTACGAGTACAACCGCTCGCTCTGTATCCTTGCCCACCCCTTTCCCATGGATGTATAGGCTGGCTAGATTCAGCATTGCTTGCCAGTGCTTTTCTTCTGCAGATTTGCTCCATAGCTTGGCCGCTTTCGCGTAATCGCGGTCGTCGGGCCATAAGTCAAAGGTGGTGACTGCCAAGCCTTCTCTGAACCAAGCTTCTGCCTCTTCGTGAAGCGGAGGTTCGCTGTGCTTCTCGTAAGTGCATGGAAATTCTTTACGATGAGGATCGAATGCCTTGAGGGACATGTTGCGGGGAAGGTTATGCATAAACGTCGATATCAGAAGAGTGAATGCGATTGACGACAATAAAACGAGCCCTATCTTGGCGCTGAGAATTTTTTGCATGGGGAGCGATCATGCGAGTCGCATACTTGATGTGCGCTTATCTTCGAAGGGAATGAGGAATCCCTTGGGCGCTTTTTGTCCGTCTTTGCTTATGGTGTTTTCAGACAGCAGTTTGATCCAAGCACGAAATGTCTTTTGGATAGCGTCATGACCTCCATCGCCGCCGTTACACCCGCCCGCGTCACCGGTATGCAGAGAGAAAACTCTTGACCTCAAATTCTCACTCAAACGAGGATCATCACACCCAATATTGATCTCAGCATCCACCGCCATACTGCGCAGATTGAGATTGGCACTGCCCAGCGTAAAGAAGGCATCGTCAATGATCATCAATTTGCTGTGGATGTAGATCTCCCGATATTTCTCGCCCTTGCTGTCCCCGGCATGATCGTAGGTCCACAGACTGGCCACCAGCGTCTTGATGCCCAGTGCTTCCAGCTCCTCGGCGATCTCGGCATTGCCCCTGGGCTCGATAACGGCGCCATGCGGTTTGGGCATTCGCACTAACTCTGGCGGGGCGCTGTTATTCCTCTGTTTGAGCGCATACCTTGCTATTCCTTCTGCTGCCGCTGACGAATCAGTTCCCCCCTCTCGAATGTCTTGTCCCTGATTGGGCATCGAACTGCCATGCCCGAGCAGCTTGATCGTGTCATGCGTGGCCGCTACCATCTGGATGCGTTCAGGGGTGGGGATGACCATGAAAACATGCAGATTGGGCAGCGTCTTC
>NZ_BADI01000365.1:0-2299 GCF_000333555.1 Herbaspirillum sp. B65
TTCCGCCGGGCCACCGGCTTCCACGCGTTGCAACAGGGCGCCCTGGGCGCGCGCCAGCCCAGCGATTCGGGCACGTCTTTGGTCACTTCGCCGATCTGCACGCCGATGCGGCCACCGGTGACGCGCCCGCTGGCCTTCAACTGCTCGGCCACGCGCAGCGCCTCATCGATGGGCACGGCGACGAAAATCCCCATGAAGCCGCCAGAACGGCTGTAGATCTGCGAATTGATGCCGATCACTTCACCCTTGAGGTTGATCAGCGGGCCACCCGAGTTGCCGGGATTGACCGCCACATCGGTCTGGATCAGCGGCAGGTAATCGCCGGTATCGCGCGCCTTGGCCGAGACGATGCCGGCGGTCACGGTGTTTTCCAGGCCGAACGGCGAGCCGATGGCCAGCACCCATTCGCCCACGCGGATCTTGTCGGAGTCCCCCATGTTCAGGCGCGGCAGGTTGCTGCCATCGATCTTGAGCACGGCCACGTCGGTACGGGTGTCGGAACCGACGATCTTGGCCTTGAATTCACGCTTGTCGGTGAGGGTCACATAGACTTCGCTGGCGCCATCGACCACGTGCGCATTGGTGAGGATGAAGCCATCGGCCGAAATGATGAAACCGGAACCGACGCCACGCGGCACCTCTTCCTGCTGCCCCTGGCCACCCTGCTTGCCGTTGCCGCGGGGCGTGCCCGGCTGCTGCTGACGCGGGATGGGGATACCGAAGAAGCGACGGAAGAATTCCTGCATTTCCGGGTCATCCATGCCACCCTGCCCCTGGGCATTCTGGCGCACTCGCTCGGTGGTGCGGATATTGACCACAGCCGGACCGGTACGCTCGACGATATCGGCAAAATCAGGCAGCGCCGCCACTGCGGGCGAAGCCACCGGAGGCGCAGCCAGCACGGCCGGCGCAGCAGCAAACAGGGAGGCGGCCAGCAAGGCGCCGGCGAGGGTATTGTTCAAGGGAGTCATTGCAACGTTCTCTTCTATTTGGATTTCAGTTCAATGGAATTGGCTACCTGCCGGATCGCAGCGGCCGGCACTTCCCCAACCACGGTCAACCAGTAATTTCCATAGCGGCGACCGAGGATGTTCATGGCACCCTGCTGGATCGTACTTTCTTCGCGGCCCTGGCTGCCCGGCTCGATGAACACCGAGATGGCGGCCAGGCCATCGGAAAACACGATCTGCGAAACCTCGCGCTGGGCCGGGCGATTCTGGGCCGGCGCCGCACCCTCGGGCGCGCTATCGGAAATCAGACGGCGCACCTGCTGGATCTTGCGAAAACCCGGTGGCGGCGTCACCTGCCAGGCCGACAGATCAGCCGGCGCCATGGCTGCCTTCTCGATGCGCCAGCCGCGCGTATCGCGGTAAGTGGGGTTGACCCGGGCACGATCAATAGCACCGATCTCGATTTGGGTGAAGGCGATCTGCTCGACCACCTCGCCCTTGGCGTCCAGGGTCTGGGCGCGCAGCAACAAGCCGCTGGCCTGGTCGGTGCAGAAGCGGTAACCATAGCGCAAGGAGTCGCGCGGCTCCAGCACGATGGCATGACAGGTGCGACCCGCCACGCGTTCATCGGTGCCGGCCTGGATGCGGTAGTAGCTGGCCAGATCCTCGGGACGGGCATCGACGATGGCCGGGAAGACATCGCGGGTCACGCGCCGCTCCATGCGCACCAGACGTTCATCGGGCAAGTAGCTGGCCACGTCCTCGTTGTCGCGCACGAATTCGCTGGGGCGACCGTCGAGCAGCTCCAGCTTTTCCAGCTCGCTCTTGCCCGCGACCACGTGGGTCACCCGCGAGCTGCGTATCAACGCGGCCTGCTGGTAGACGAAACTGCCGGAATAATTGAGACGCTGGGCTGCAGATTGCATTTTCTGCAATTGCGCCAGCAGCGGGGAAGAAGCAGTGGCTGCACTGACCGTGGGTGAAGCAACGCCATCGGCCGCATGGGCTGATGGCGCTAGCAACACGGACAGGAAGCACAGTACGCCGTACAGACGCCTCCTTTGACGCATCTTACTTGTCTGCGTCCGAGGAGAAGGCTGCGGAACGGGCGTATTGCGCCGAGCTGTAGGAAGGCGAGAAACGCTGGTGGGCAAACAGGTAGTCGTCGATACGCGGATCGCGCTTGACTTCACCCTGCTGGGCCAGCGAACTCAGTTGGTTCACGTTCTGCGGGTTGCCATTGGTCTGGGCGACNGTGGCAATGGCCGAAGGCACGTTGACCGGGGCCCGAGGCCACTGGGCCACCGGCGCCACGGCCTTGTTGGCGTCAGCCGTCACCAGCGCCTGCT
>NZ_BADI01000364.1:0-8010 GCF_000333555.1 Herbaspirillum sp. B65
AATCTTCTGCTCGGCCAGCACTTCGCTCATCGGGCGCAACGTGAAGTCGGGATGCGCGGCCAGGAATTCGGCGATGACTTCGTCGTTTTCTTCTTCCAGGAAGCTGCAGGTGCCGTACACCAGGCGGCCGCCCGGGCGCACCAGGCGCGCGGCGCTGGCCAGGATGGACCCTTGCTTGGCGCGCATCTCGGTGAGCGTCTCCACGCTCTGGCGCCACTTCATGTCGGGATTGCGGCGCAGGGTGCCCAGGCCGCTGCAAGGCGCATCGACCAGCACGCGGTCGAGCTTGCCGGCCAGGCGCTTGACCTTGGCATCGTTCTCGTGGGCGATCACCACCGGATGCACGTTGGACAGGCCGCTACGGGCCAGGCGCGGTTTGAGCTTGGCCAGGCGCTTTTCGGACACATCGAAGGCATACAGGCGGCCGGTATTGCGCATCAGCGCCCCCAGCGCCAGGGTCTTGCCACCGGCGCCGGCACAGAAATCGACCACCATCTCGCCGCGCTTGGCGCCGACGATCTGGGCCAGCAACTGGCTGCCTTCATCCTGCACTTCGATGGCGCCCTCCTTGAACAGCGGCAGGTTCTGCAGGGCCGGTTTCTTGAACACGCGCAAGCCCAGCGGGGAATAGGGCGTGGGCTCGCAGGCCACCGGGGCCTTGGCCAATTCGGCCATGACCGTGTCGCGGTCAGACTTGAGGGCGTTCACGCGCAGGTCCAGCGGCGCCGGGCGGTTCATGGCATCGGCCAGTTGCAGGGTGGCTTCTTCCCCCATGCGGGCCACCAGCTTTTCCCACAGCCAGGGCGGCAGGTTGCTGCGCATCTGCGGCGCCAACTGGGTGCGGTCGATCTGGGCCACGCGTTCCAGCCAGTCGGCTTCGCCCTCCTGGAGCCCGGCGATGGATTCGGCGCCGACCGCATCGGCCAGGCCCAGCAGGGCCAGACGGCGCATCATGGGGCCGCTGCCGGATTCGGCGAAATTGGTCAGTACCGTCTTGTTGCGCAGCAAGCCGTAGACCGCCTCGGCGATCACGCCGCGCTCGCGGCTGCCCAGGCGTGGGTTGTCGCGGAAGTAGCGCGACAGGGTGACGTCGGCCGGGCCGGTGAAGCGCAGCACTTCGCGCAGCAGTTCTTCGGTATGGGGGATGATCGCGGGAGGCAATCTCATGCTAGGTCCTTCAGATTCAATTCAAGATAAGGGTGGCGCAAACGACAGGTGGCAGGCGCCTCAATGCTCGGCGGCCAGACGCACGCGGGCGCCATCCAGCGCCAGGCGGCCCTGCACGAACCAGCGCACGGCGCGCGGGTAGATCACATGTTCCTGTTCCAGGACGCGCTCGGCGAGCGTTTCTTCACTATCGTCCTCCAGCACCGGCACGGCAGCCTGGGCCACGATGGGGCCGTGGTCGAGGTCGGGCGTGACGAAGTGCACGGTGGCGCCATGCAGCTTCACCCCCGCCGCCAGCGCCTGGCGGTGCGTCGCCAGGCCGGGGAAACTGGGCAGCAGCGACGGGTGGATGTTGAGCATACGGCCCTGGTAATGATTGACGAAAGGCGCCGTCAGGATCCGCATGAACCCCGCCAGCACCACCAGGTCCGGCGCGAAGGTATCGATCTGTGCGCGCAGGGCGGCATCGAACTGGTCGCGCGTGGGATAGTCGCGGTTGGCAATGACGGCGGTGGCAATACCGTGGCTGGCGGCGAATTCGAGACCGCTGGCGTCGGCGCGGTTGCTGATGACGGCGGCAATTCTGGCAGGCCAGCGCTCGGCCTGTGCGGCGCGGACGATGGCTTCCATATTGCTGCCACGTCCGGAAATCAGGATGACAATGCTTCTCATGGTGTGCGCATTGTACCTGCTGGCGGCCTCTTCGCCCCCGCTTTTCACCATGTGAAAGCTGCGGCGTGGCGTAAAAGATTTATCAAAATGTGAAGAAAATTTACTGGAAGGAATAGAAGACCCGGAACGGCACCTTCTTTTCGGCCCAGTAATCGGCGGCGTCGCGGAACACGTCGAGCAGGGTTTCGCGGGCTTCCTTGTCGAATTTCTGGGTATTGGGCAGTTGTTCCAGCACCACGACGAAGCCGATCTGCTTGCCGGCCTTGTGGGTCAGGTCGGTCAGGCAATCGTGCAGGGCGTCGAAGTTCTTGCCGAAATGCCGCGGAAAGTGGAAGGCGGTGGCGATGGTAGTGAGCACCTGCTGCTTGGTGAGGGCCTCGGCACAATAGGCGTAGAGAAAATGCTGCTGCAGGTGCGCGGCCTCCTGCTGCAGCTCGTTCACGCGAAAGGCGCGGATCGACTGCACGATATTGGGCGGCACCGTTTTGAACAAACTCATTTTCCCTTCAGTATTCATAGGCGGGGCAGTGTGGCTGTCTTGGTTGTAATGGCTGACTTGGCTGACCTGATGTATGACGCTTGCTGCGGCAGGGCTTGCGCGCCTTGCCCTGCTCCTGGGCGCGATCAATCGCGGATGCGCCGGAAGGTCTTGTAATGATCGCTGGTGTAATAGTATTCGCCGGAAGAAGCGGGCTCTCCCCCGCTGATGATGCGGCGAGCGCCGCGATTGCGCGCACGCGGCGTCTTGACCGTGTATTCGCGATAATACCCGCGCTTTTGCTTGGGTAAAACCCCTTCATAGTTGCCGAAGACGGCGCCATCCTTTTCATATGGGAAAGGCCCGCCCTGACGGATCAGGGCCATGGTCTGCTGGGCTTCGCGCGGCAACTGGTCCAGGTTGACTTCCGGCAAGCCACCCGGCGCCGGGCCGCGGGCATGAACCGGCGCGGCCAGCATGAGGGCCGTCAGCAGGACCAGCCAGTAGCGGGTGAAGAAAGAGGAAATGAATCGGACTCGCATTTGCATCGTCGGCATTTATTCTTTAAATTGCAACTTTGTCAACAAGAGACAACAGCACTCGCTAGATTAACGTGTTGCTTTCGGCGAGGCAACCACGGCGGGCATGGAGTTTGACCGGCAGCAAGTCAGGCAGGGGCTTGGAGTAGCTGGGCGGTATCCGGTTCAAAAAAGGCCAGCACTTCCTCGCGCTTGTCGTAGGTATCGCTTTGGCCCAGGGCGATCAGTTCGCGCGTGAAGCTTTGTTCGAACAGCAGGTAGGAGGCCAGCGCCGAGCCACGCGCCTCGGTGGCGCCGATGCCGCCCAGCATGGTGCGGATGGGGCGCGGCAGGTTGACCACGTGGCGGCTGGCGATGCTGTCGATGCGATGCGAGGGCGAGATCACCAGGGTGCGGATGGGCTTCAAGGGGGTATGGCGGCGCTGCTCCTCATTCAATACGGACAGCGTCTGGTTGACCCGGTTGATGCGTTCGATATCGGCCGAGAGACCATCGAGGAAGATGCCCGACATGGCATGACCGGCTACCTGGGCCAGGCTGGGGTAATGCGGGGTATTGGTGGGTGCCTGTTCGCCCTTCTCGCCCATGCGGCCGGCGCCGATGATGAGCACCTTGGTGGCGCCCAGGTGGATGGCCGGCGAGATCGGCGCGATCTGGCGCATGGAGCCATCGCCGCAATATTCGCAGCGACCATCGATGTACACCGGAATGGCAGGAAAGATGAAGGGAATGGCCGAGGACGCCAGCAAGTGGTCGATGCCGATCTGGTCGCGCATGGCCAGGCGCTGGGTGCGGCGCCAGGGTTCGATTTCTTCTGCACATTGATAGAAGGTGATGTGCTGGCCGCTGGTGTAGGACGATGCCGTGACCGCCAGCGCGTGCAACTGGCCCTGCTCCAGCGCCGCATCCAGGCGCGGCAGGTCCAGCAGGCGATGCAGCATACTCACCAGCGGCGTGTTGTCCAGCAAGGAATTGGGTGGATTGGCGCGCCACTTGCGCAGCAGCCAGCCGAAGGAAAACAGCGACAGCCAGCGCGCGCCCGAGCGGATCACGCCCAGCGAATCGGCGCGGTACACCTGCTCCACCTTGAAATTGCTCCACACCGCCATCAGCTCGCGCACCGCCTCGCCGAAGTCATCGGCGCGGCACGCCAGGGCGGTGCCATTGATGGCACCGGCCGAAGTGCCGCAGATGATGGGGAAGGGATTGCTGTGCACCGGCCAACCGGCTTCGAGCAGGATCATCGAGATGGCGTTGAGCACGCCCACCTGGTAAGCCGCCCGGGCGCCACCGCCGGTCAGGATCAAGCCTGTTTTATGTTCCATGGTCTCCATAGGGGGAGCTTATCAGCAGCGCCCCCCTGTGGAGAAGAGAATTGGCCGGCAAATGCGGCTTATTTGGGTGGCCTGCGCATGGCGCCACCCCAGCCGATCAACTCGGCAGCGCAGGCAACAGCGGCACCAGCAGCAGCGCCACGATGTTGATGATCTTGATCAGGGGATTGACGGCCGGCCCGGCCGTGTCCTTGTAGGGATCGCCCACGGTGTCGCCGGTGACGGCGGCCTTGTGGGCATCCGAACCTTTGCCGCCGTGGTGGCCATCCTCGATGTATTTCTTGGCGTTGTCCCAGGCGCCGCCACCGGTGGTCATCGAAATGGCCACGAACAGACCCGTGACGATGGTACCCATCAACAGGCCGCCCAGTGCCGACGGTCCCAGCAGCAAGCCTACCAGGATGGGCACGATCACCGGCAACAGCGAGGGCAGGATCATCTCGCGGATGGCCGAGGAAGTCAGCATGTCCACCGCGCGGTCATACTCGGGCCGGCCGCTGCCATCCATGATGCCGGCGATGTCGCGGAACTGGCGGCGCACCTCCACCACCACCGCACCGGCGGCGCGCCCGACCGCTTCCATCGCCATGGCGCCGAACAGATAAGGAATCAGCCCGCCGATAAACAGGCCGATGATCACCGCCGGACTGGACAAGTCGAAGCTGGCCGTCTTGCCCACCGATTCCAGCGCATGGGTATAGTCGGCAAACAGCACCAGCGCCGCCAGCCCGGCCGAACCGATGGCATAGCCCTTGGTGACGGCCTTGGTGGTATTGCCCACGGCATCGAGCGGGTCGGTGATGGCGCGCACCGAATCGGGCAGGCCGGACATCTCGGCGATGCCGCCAGCGTTATCGGTGATGGGGCCATAGGCATCCAGCGCCACCACGATGCCGGCCATGGAGAGCATGGAGGTGGCTGCAATCGCAATCCCGTACAGCCCGGCCAGCCAGTACGACGCCAGGATCGCCGCGCACACCGCCAGCACCGGATAGGCGGTCGATTTCATCGACACGCCCAGCCCGGCGATGATGTTGGTGCCATGCCCGGTGGTGGACGCCTCGGCGATGTGGCGCACGGGCTTGAAGTCGGTGCCGGTATAGTACTCGGTGATATAGACCATCAAGCCGGTCAGCACGATGCCCACCACCGCCGCACCCATCAGCGGCAGGCGCAATTCGGGCGGCAAGAGCAGCCAGGTGACCGCGGCAAAGCCCAGCAGCGACAACCCCGCCGCCCACCACAGGCCGGTGTAGAGCGCCGCCATGATCTTCTTGCCCGGTTGCGCCTTGACCATGGCGCAGCCGACGATGGAAGCCAGGATGGAGACCCCGCCCAGTGCCAGCGGATAGAGCACGGCCAGGGTTTCCATGCCCTTCAACACCAGGCTGCCCAGCAGCATGGTGGCCACCAGCGTGACCACGTAGGTCTCGAACAGATCGGCGGCCATGCCGGCGCAATCGCCCACGTTGTCACCGACGTTGTCGGCGATCACGGCGGGGTTGCGCGGATCATCCTCGGGAATGCCGGCCTCGACCTTGCCCACCAGATCGGCGCCGACGTCGGCGCCCTTGGTGAAGATGCCGCCCCCCAGCCGCGCAAAGATGGAGATGAGCGAAGCGCCGAAGGCCAGCCCGATCAAGGGTTGGATGGCGTCATGCAGGCTCGCCGCACGCCCTTGCCCATAGACGAACAAGGCCCAGAAGAACAGCGACACCCCCAGCAGCCCCAGCCCCACCACCAGCATCCCGGTAATCGCCCCACCGCGGAAAGCCACGCCCAGCGCCTCGTTCATGCCGCGCGTGGCGGCCTGGGCGGTGCGCACGTTGGCGCGCACCGAGACATTCATGCCGATGAAACCGCAGGCGCCGGATAGCACTGAGCCCAGCAGGAAGCCGATGGCAGTGAGCCACCCCAGTCCGGGAATGACGGCAATGACGATCAGCAGCACCACCCCGACCATGGCGATGGTGCGGTACTGGCGCGCCAGATAGGCCGCCGCCCCCTGCTGGATGGCCAGGGCGATTTCCTGCATACGGGGATTGCCGGGGTCTTGCTTGAGAATCCAGCTACGCGATACCAGGCCATAGATCACCGCGACCAAGCCGCAGGCAATGGCAAACCACAGGGCAAGTGCCATCTTCATCTCCTTTTGTTATCACGACTCATCAACAATCACGAACATCGGGCGCCTCGCCCGGGCCATGCTGCCCCGGTGCGTCGCTGCCGATACTGCGCCGACAAATTGCGTCGCCCTTTTTATTGGAATTGTTCTGTCTTGCCGGGCCGCCGGTATCACGCCCTCGGGCGGGGGTGATGACCGGTGATCGGTTTACTTAGTTTTTGCGGTCAGCCGCGCTGGAGGCATGAAGCGCGACAGCATAAAAAAAAGCGGACGAAGTCCGCTTCACTTTACTCCGCCAGGGCGGCAAATGCACGATCCCTGATTTCTTCCACCGGACCCACGCCGGCGATCTTGCGATACTTGGGTGCACCGGGCTCGCCCGATTCAGCCCACTTGCCGTAGTAGCCCAGCAGCACTTCGGTCTGGTCATGGTAGACGGCCAGGCGCTTCTTGACGGTTTCTTCCTTGTCGTCGTCGCGCTGGATCAGCGGCTCGCCCGTGATGTCATCCTTGCCCTCGACCTTGGGCGGGTTGAACTTGACGTGGTAGCTGCGGCCCGAACCCGGGTGTACGCGACGACCGCTCATGCGCTCGACGATGGCGCTGTCGGGCACGTCGATTTCCAGCACGTAGTCGATGGCTACGCCGGCTTCCTTCATCGCATCTGCCTGACGCGTGGTGCGCGGGAAGCCGTCGAACAGGTAGCCATTGGCGCAGTCAGCCTGCTTCAGGCGATCCTTGACCAGGCCGATGATGATGTCGTCGGAAACCAGACCGCCTGCATCCATCACCTTCTTGGCCGCGATGCCAAGCTCAGTGCCCGCGGCCACGGCAGCGCGCAGCATGTCACCGGTGGAGATTTGCGGAATGTTGAATTTTTCCTTGATAAAAGTGGCTTGCGTGCCTTTACCGGCACCAGGCGCTCCTAAAAGGATGAGGCGCATAAGGGTTCCTAATTGAGGTTTTTGAAATATGAATGCTTGAATTCTTTTGTGACGTGATGGCAGAGGATCGCTGCCATCTGGACGGTTATGCAGCTTGTTTGCGCGCCGTTTGCATCAGCTCTGGGACGAAACTTACCACAAAATCTTACCTAACCATGACAAACGCCTGATTTTTAAGCAGTCTCCGGCTTTCGATTGTGTCGTGTCAGCTTGACATGGAACTTACAGCAAGCCGATCGGCGCCACCTTGCGCCGGATCATGCCTGCGGCCCGCCCATCAAAGCGCCGAGATGGTCTGGATCAGGGGGCTGTCGGGCGGCACCTCGAAATGCTTGCGCACGCGCAACAGATCCTCGGGCGTATCGACACCGGCCTCCGGCACCAGTGAAGTGACGTGCACCGCGATGGCATGTCCATGCCAGAGCACGCGCAACTGCTCCAGCGCCTCGATGCGTTCCAGCGGCGCCGGCGCCAGCGTCGGATAGAGCTGCAAGAAGCGGTTGCTGTAGGCATACAGGCCGATATGGCGCAGCGGCACGTATTCGTTGACGTGGTCGGGGCCGGTGGCGTCCGGCAACACCGCGCGCGACTTGGCAAAGGCATCGCGATGCCAGGGAATGGTGGCGCGCGAGAAATACATGGCGCAGCCTTCCTTGTTCAACACCACCTTGACCACGTTGGGATTGAAGGCATCCTCGGCGGTCTCGATGGCGTGCGCGGCCGTGGCCATCGGTACGCCCTCCTTGATGTG
>NZ_BADI01000363.1:0-5072 GCF_000333555.1 Herbaspirillum sp. B65
TTTTCGTGAAGGTGCTGACGATGTCTTCCCTTCTGCGAAAGCCAGGCGTAATGCAGCGTTAGGTAGGCGTTTTCGGTGACGACGGGGACAGTTGGGCTGGACATGACAGGCAATTCTAAGGTGCAAAGGAACCCGCTATTGTAAGCCACGTTGGACCGGCGCGCCGTGGCCGGCTGCTTCGATGACGGCTGGCAAGGGCGGCTTGTGCACTGTCATTGCGGCAGCGCAAGCCGGCGGCGGACTGCCTTGTGCGTCTTTTTCTGCAGGATCAACAGGAATTCAACAGGAATATCTCGATGACAAGGAGTGCAACATCATGACCATGACCACCACATTGACCCATTGGCCCAAGGATCAGCGACCACGCGAGCGCTTGCTGCAGTTCGGGCCGGCTGCGCTGTCGGATGCGGAACTGCTGGCGATCTTTCTACGGGTGGGCATTCCCGGCAAGAACGTGATGGAGGTTTCGCATAGCCTGCTCAAACGCTTCGGCTCGCTGGAAATGCTGTTCGACGCCGCCCACAACAAGACCGACCTGGGCGACGGACTGGGCCCGGCCAAGTGCAGCCAGTTGCGGGCCGCGCTGGAACTGTCGCGGCGCGTGATCCATGAGCAGTTGAAGACGCATTCGGTACTCAACTCCACCCGAGCCGTGGGAGATTATCTGAAGCTGCTGTTCAAGGGCCGCGAACATGAATGTTTCGTCGCCCTCTTCATGAACGTGCGCAACCAGTTGATCGGTACGGAAGAATTATTCCGCGGCACACTCAATCATTCAGCGGTCTACCCGCGCGAAGTGGTCAAGGCGGCGCTGCGCCACAATGCCGCCTCGGTGATCCTGGCCCACAACCACCCTTCCGGCGACCCCGAGCCCAGCGATCAGGACCTGGACATGACCGAGGCGCTGGAAGATGCCCTGGAGCTGGTGGATGTGGAATTGCTGGACCATTTCGTGGTGGCCGGAACACGCCTTTATTCCTTCGCCGACCACGGCAAGCTCTGAGCCCGGCCCCGGCATATCGGCCGCAAACCCGCATGAAACAAGGCTTTTCCGCCAATCGAAGGGGCTTGCAAACGGAAGGTTTTCACAATTGTTAAATCACCATTTCCAACCAAGACACAATTGTTTTTCGCAAGTCATTGAAATATCTAAGTTTTTTCCCTATACTCTCGTTTTTCCCAAATTCGGAAATTTTTAAGGAGTCTCACATGGCACGTGTCTGCCAAGTCACCGGGAAGGGGCCGATGGTCGGCAACAACGTTTCCCATGCAAACAACAAGACCAAGCGTCGTTTTCTGCCCAACCTGCAGAACCGCCGCATTTTCGTCGAATCCGAGAACCGCTGGGTTTCGCTGCGTTTGTCCAACGCCGGCCTGCGCGTGATCGACAAGATCGGCATCGATGCCGTTCTGGCCGATCTGCGTGCTCGTGGCGAAAAAGTCTAATTAGCAGAGTAAAGGAAATCTATCATGGCGAAATCCGGCCGCGACAAAATCAAACTGGAGTCGACCGCAGGTACTGGTCACTTCTACACCACCACCAAGAACAAGCGTACTACGCCCGAAAAGATCAGCATCATGAAGTTCGATCCCAAGGCACGTAAGCACGTCGAATACAAGGAAACCAAGATCAAGTAATTGATCCCGGTATCCCGATGAAGAACCCGCAGAGTACTCTGCGGGTTTTTTATTGCCTGTGTTGCTCGGGGGCACGGTAGTGATGGTGGAAGAAATCTTCACCATCCCGTTGGAGCCCCCAAAGAAAAATCCCCACAGATCGCTCTGCGGGGATTTTTTATTCATCTCCCGGTTTTTACCGGGTCAGCCAGCAGGATCAGGCGTAGCTGCGCAGGCGCAAGGCGAAGTCGCGCAGGGCCTTCACGCCGGACGCCTCGGCGCGGGTGCACCAGTCCTGCAGTTGTTGCAGCAGTTGCTCGCGGGTGGAGTGCGAACGCTCCCAGATGGCGCTCAGT
Source organism: Herbaspirillum sp. B65 (assembly GCF_000333555.1). NCBI lineage: Bacteria > Pseudomonadati > Pseudomonadota > Betaproteobacteria > Burkholderiales > Oxalobacteraceae > Herbaspirillum > Herbaspirillum sp. B65. The sequence goes on from NZ_BADI01000363.1 coordinate 1,974, forward strand.
TCGATGCGCATCTCGTGCATGGTCTGCAGCGCCTTGCTGTGGGCGAACAGTTCCGAGAGTTGCTGCTTCTGGCCATCTTCCAGGCGGCCCGGCTCACGCTGCAGCAGCTTCTTGGACGACTTCAGGAAGCGCGATTCCAGCTTGGCTTTTTCGATGAGGTGATCCAGTTCATCCTTCCAGGCGCTCTTCAGGGAACGGGCGTACTTGGCGGTCACGTCATAGCGGTTGGCGATGACCGACTGCAAGGTGTCGAAGTCGATCACGGCCTTCTGGCGGTCGAACTTGGGCACCGGCAAGACCTTCTTAACCTTGGCCAGACCAAAGGTTTCGAGGATGCGGATATACATCCAGCCGATGTCGAATTCATACCACTTGGCCGAGAACTTGGCCGAGGTGCCGAAGGTGTGGTGGTTGTTGTGCATCTCTTCGCCACCGATCAGGATGCCGATCGGGAACAGGTTGGTCGATGCATCCACGCAGTCATAGTTGCGGTAGCCCCAGAAGTGGCCCAGGCCATTGACCACGCCAGCGGCCCAGAACGGGATCCAGGCCATCTGCACGGCCCACACGGTCAGGCCGATGGCGCCGAAGAGCAGCACGTCGATGATCAGCATGATGCCCACGCCCTGCCAGCCGTACTTGCTGTAGATGTTGTGTTCGATCCAGTCGTCGGGGGTGCCGTGACCGAACTTTTCCATGGTCTCGGCGTTCTTGGACTCGGAACGATACAGCTCGGCGCCCTGCCACATCACCTTCTGGATGCCGCGGGTCTGCGGGCTGTGCGGATCTTCTTCGGTCTCGCACTTGGCGTGGTGCTTGCGGTGAATGGCGGCCCATTCCTTGGTCACCATGCCGGTGGTCATCCATAGCCACAGACGGAAGAAGTGGCTGGGGATCGCGTGCAGTTCGAGCGCGCGATGCGCCTGGCAACGATGCAGGTAGAGAGTCACGCCCACGATGGTGATGTGGGTCATCACCAGGGTGTAAATGACAATCTGCCAACCGGACGCGTGCAGCAGGCCGTTGGCAACAAAGTCGAGGATCGCATCAAGGGTCATCAGTACAACTCCAAATAGAGAACAACTATCGGACTACAAAACAGGATTATTACTTGTTCCGTGAAAATGGTTTTATTTTCTTTTAATTGCCGGGCATTGTACGCGAATTCTGCGTCTCTGGGCCATCAGGATTTTCCTGGTTGGTGCTTTGCCGGAAGCTGCGCTCATCCATGATGCGAATGTCGCGCTTGGGATGGGCGACCTGGACGCCATGGCGTTTGAAGGCAGCCCAGATGGCACGATTGACTTCTGACAAGACATTCAAGCGTCCGTTTTCCGGGTCGGTGATCCAGAAACCCAGCTCCAGCTCCAGTCCATCGGCGCCGATCTTGATCAGCAAGGCTTGCGGCGCGGTCTGCTGGGAGACCCGCTGTACTCCAAGTGCGGCCTGTTCCATGATGGACAAGACCGTTTCCACATCGTCCTGGTACAGAATGGTAAGCTGTGTGGACAAACGTACAATGCGATGGGTCAAGGAATAGTTTTGTACCGGATTGGAGACAAATAGTTCATTTGGCAACACGGTTTCAATGCCGTCCAATCCTTCCAGGATGGTGTAGCGAGTATTGATCTGGGTGACCTTGCCAAAGAATTTATCCACGGCAACCATGTCACCGATGACCATGCTGCGCTCCAGCAGGATCACGAAGCCGGAGACATAGCTGCTGGCGATCTTCTGCAAGCCCAGACCGATACCCACCCCCAGCGCGCCGCCGAAGACCGACAGCACGGTCAGGTCGATGCCCACCAGCGACAGGCTGACCAGGAAGGCGATCAAGATCAGCAAGGCCCGCATCATGCGCGCCACCACGGTGCGCAGCGAGGAATGCATCCCGCTGAACTTCATGAGCCGGTTTTCCAGCACCGTCCCTATCCACAGGGCAATGATGAGCGTGACCAGCACCGAGGCCGCGCCTTGCAACATGGTCAACAGCGATACCTTGTGACGCGCCAGCGGCAAGGTGGTGCTGTCGAGGTAATCGACGAAGTCCGGCCACAGGCCGGTGATCCACAGCAGCACGCACAGCCAGACCAACAGCGCGATGAGCTTTTCCGACAGGTGCAGCAGCGCCCCGACGGTGGCGTCCTTGACGAAGATGCCGCGCAGCACGTAGAACACGAAGCGCATCGCCACTTGGGCAATAACCAGGGGAAACATGATTTCCCAGAGCGTGACGGCATGGTGGCCGCGCTTCAAGATGGTATAGGCCGCCGTCAGCAGACCCAGCGCCAGCAGCGGCGAGAGCACGCGGGCAAAGCTCTTGACGCCAATCTGCATCACCAGCGACTGTTCCTCGCCATCGGCCGGCAGCACAAACCGCGCCCGCAGCCAGCGCGACAAGGCGATGCCGCCCAGCAGCGAGAGCGCAATCACCACCAGTTGGCGCAGCAGGTCAACGGTACTGATATCGGTGAAGAGGGAAAGAAAATGATCAGTCATGACTGGCCGATATGAAGGATCAGTTCAGGGTGCCGCTTCGGCATCCTGGCGGTGGCGCTGCCAATTGCTGGCGTAGCGCGCCGCCAGCGGCGGGTTCTTGCCCAGGATCAGCACGTTTTCGGCATTCTTGTGCTGGGCCGACCAGGTGAAATTGTAGCTGCCGGTAATCACCGTGGCCGTAGGCAAGGCGGCATCAATGACGATGACCTTGTTGTGGGCATTGCGGTACTCGGTTTCCAGCCAGACTGGGATGCCGGCGGCGCGCAACTGGCGCAGGCGGTCGGTGGCATTCTTGTCCAACTGGCCGGCGTCCATCAGCACGCGCACGTCGATGCCGCGCTTGCGGGCCGCCACCAGCGCATCGGTGATAGGACGGCTGGTCAGCAGGTAGGCTTGCACCAGGATCTGGCGGCGGGCGCCATCGAGCTGGCCGACGATCAGGGCTTCGATATCGTCCCAGGGCGCAAAGGCGGACTGGACCGTGCCTTGCGCGGGCATTTACGGCGGTGCCGGCAGGGCTTCCCTGGCCTGCAGGTTGCCCCGCGCAAGTGCCGCCAGCAGGGCCTGCGGCAGGGCAGGCCCGACAAGCCGACGCATCAT
>NZ_BADI01000362.1:0-4841 GCF_000333555.1 Herbaspirillum sp. B65
TTGTTTCAGGCAGTCGCGCAGCCGGGTCACCCTTCGGGTGTCGTGACGATAGCGCACCAACAGGTGGCCCGGACATCGCGCAGGAAGGGCTTCAGGGCGATGTCGGAGCGAATTACCGNGAAGTCCAGGTAGACGGCATCGAAGCTCAGGCAGCAGCGCGGCTTGTTGAAGTTGACGGGCACCCCGAAGAATTCCAGGTAATCCGGCCGTCCTTCCGGCAGCGCGCAAGAAAAGTCGATGCGTTGCAAGGGAATGCGCCGGCCCACCAGCCAGCAGGCCAGTCCCAGCAGCAGTAGCAGAAACGTCCGATAGGCGAAGGCAGGATAGGGCGATCTGTTCTTGATCAGGATGATGTGCGCCTTGCCGTCCTCGACGTGCAGTTCGCCATAGGGCTCATCGAGCACGATGCGCAGGAAGCGCAATGCCCGGCGCAAGGCCTGACCCAGCGACTGCGAATGCAGCACGGCATGGCAGAGCAAGGTGAAGCTGCCCTGGCGCATGGGACGGGCCGACAGGCCGAAGAATTCATCGTCCGTGATGCGCGCAATCGCCAGCCACAACGCCCCATATTGCTCGGCGGTGACGGGGCCGAGCTCATCTTCATTGCTGGCCAGCCCGGCTTGCTGGAGCACCGGTGCCGTCTCGTATCCCTGCCTGAGCAGGCAACCCAGGGCATCTTCAACGAAAGCGAAAGGGATGGAAGGCGTGTCGCTGGCCTTTTTCAACATGGTAAATCCGATCAAGGAATCAGCAGGTATTTGTCATTGCTTGCAATGTTCTGCCCGCCTAGTATCTATTGCCATACACAGCGAAGTCACCGAAGTTACCAGTGTAAGCGCAAAAAATACAAAGTGGAGACGACACCATGCCTGCCCCTATCCCCGTGCCGCGCAAGCCGGACTATGCCGACGTCTATGCAGCATTTCGTATCGAAGCGCTGCGAGAGCAGTTCCAAGGAGACTTCGAGACCGGCATCAACGCCTGTGTCGAGTGTTGCGACCGGCATATCCAGGGCGATAAGATCGCCCTGGATTTTGTCTCCATACATGGCCAGCATCATCCATACAGCTTTGCCCAGATCCGTTCGATGGCCTCGCGGGTGGCCAATCTGCTCAAGCAGCAAGGCATACAACCGGGCCAGATCGTGGCCGGAATGCTGCCGCGCACGCCGGAACTATTGGCCACGGTGCTCGGTACGCTGCGCGCCGGTGCGGTCTACCAGCCGCTGTTTACGGCCTTCGGGCCCAAGGCGATCGAGCATCGGCTGGCGCTGAGCGGGGCTCGCCTGATCGTCACCAATGTGGCCAACCGGGCCAAGCTCGATGAGATTGCCCATTGTCCGCAAGTCTGCACGGTCAGGGAGAGCAGCGACCCCTTGCGCGCTGGTGATATCGATTTTCGCGCGGCCGTGGACGCCCAGTCCGATGACTTCGCGCCGGTCATGCGAAGCGGTAGCGACCTGATGTTCATGATGTCCACCTCCGGCACCACAGGTGCGGCCAAGGGCGTGCCGGTGCCGCTGTCGGCCTTGCAGGCGTTCGCGGTCTACATGCGCCAGGCAGTAGGTTTATTGCCGCAGGACAAATTCTGGAACATGGCCGATCCGGGCTGGGCCTATGGTCTCTATTACGCCATCATCGGCCCCTTGGCCATCGGGCAGGGCATTACCTTCAACGAAGCCGCATTCACCGTCCAGGGGAGCTACGAGCTCATCCGCCGCCTGGGCATCACCAGCCTGGCCGGTGCTCCCACCGCCTATCGCATGATGATGGCCGCCGGCGAACAAGCGGCCGCCAGCGTCAAGGGCCAGCTGCGCGCCGTCAGCAGTGCCGGCGAACCCTTGAATGCCGAGGTGGTGCGCTGGTTCGCCAGCGCCCTGGATGTCCCCATCCATGACCATTACGGACAGACCGAACTGGGCATGGTGGTCAACAACCACCACGCCTTGCAGCATGAGGTCGTGCCAGGGTCGGCCGGCTTTGCCATGCCAGGCTATCGGGTGGTGGTGCTGGACGATAATCTGCAGGAACTCGGTGCCAACCAGCCCGGCGAACTGGCCATCGACATTGCGCGCTCGCCGCTGTTCTGGTTTTGCGGTTACTGGAAGCAGGAGACGCCTGCCATCGCCGGCGGTTATTACGCCACCGGCGACAACGTCGAGCTGGAGAAAAACGGTAGCATCAGCTTCATCGGTCGCTCCGACGACGTCATTACCTCGGCTGGCTACCGGATCGGGCCCTTCGATGTCGAAAGCGCGCTGCTGGAGCATCCTGCGGTGGCCGATGTGGCCGTCATCGGCTTGCCCGACCCGGAGCGCACCGAGATCGTCAAGGCCTTCGTGGTGCTCTCGGACAAGTTCAAGGCCAGTGACGAATTGGCGGAGCAATTGGCGCAACATGTCAAACGGCGTCTTTCCGCTCATGCCTATCCTCGCGCCATCGAGTTTGTCGATGCCCTGCCCAAGACGCCCAGCGGCAAGCTGCAGCGTTTCGTGCTGCGCAAGATGGAAGCGGACCGGCGGGCCGAGCAGCCCTGAAACGCGTTGATCGCGTTCGATGCAATCCAGAATAATCGAGGAGGAACAATGGCTATCAAACAAGGTGTCTATGTCGTCACCGGCGCGGCTTCCGGGTTGGGTGCGGCCACTGCCGAGCAGCTCATCAGAGCCGGCGCGCAGGTGGTGCTGGCTGACGTCAACCCGGTGGCTGGTGAAAAGATGCAGGCCACGCTCGGCGCCCACGCCAGATTCGTCTTGACTGATGTCACCAGCGAGGCCAGCGCGCAGGAGGTCTTTGAGATCGCCGGCGCCATGGGGCCGGTGGTCGGCCTGGTCAATTGCGCCGGCATTGCGCCGGGCGAAAAGCTGCTGGGCAAGAATGGCGTGCATCGATTGGACAGCTTCATGCGTGCCATCAACATCAACCTGGTGGGCTCGTTCAACATGGCGCGCCTGGCGGCGCAGCACATCAGCGCCGGCCAGGCCGACGCAGAGGGCGAGCGTGGCGTCATCATCAACACGGCCTCGATTGCTGCCTTTGAAGGGCAGATGGGGCAGGTGGCCTATGCCGCCTCCAAGGGTGGGGTGGTGTCGATGACCTTGCCGATGGCACGCGAGCTGGCGCGTCATGGCATACGTGTCATGACGATTGCGCCCGGCATCATCGAAACGCCCATGATGCTGGGAATGCCCGAGGAGGTGCGCGAGTCCCTGAGCCGCAACGTACCTTTCCCGCCTCGGCTGGGCAAGCCGTCCGAATTCGCCAGCCTGGTCATGTATATCCTGGAAAACCGCTATATGAACGGCGAGGTCATCCGCATGGATGGCGCACTTCGCATGAGCGCCAAGTAGCGGTATCCAGGGAGAGTCGTCAACGAACAAGACGCGTGAATATGAATGAAGTTACCAAGAGGAAAACCATGTCCGCAGACCCGGTGGTGATTGTGTCGGCCGCCCGTACCGTGATGGGCAGCTTTCAGGGGGCACTGGCTGATCTGCCGGCGCCCCACCTGGGGGCGCTGGCGATAGCGGCGGCCCTGCAACGGGCCCGCTTATCTGCACAGCAGATCGCGCAGATCGAACAGGTATGGATGGGCTGCGTGCTGCAGGCTGGCCTGGGCCAGTCCCCGGCACGCCAGGCCGCCTTGCGTGCCGGCTTGCCGCAGTCGGTCGCCTGCGCCACCTTGAACAAGGTCTGCGGCTCGGCCATGCAGGCCGTCATGCTGGCGCATGACAGCATCCTGGCCGGGTCGGCGTCGCTGGTGGTGGCTGGCGGCATGGAGTCGATGTCCAATGCCCCCTATCTGCTGCCCAAGGCGAGACGCGGTTACCGGCTGGGGCATGACAGGTTGCTGGATCACATGTTCCTCGATGGACTGGAAGACGCCTATTCGGACCAGTATCGCGGCCGCCTGATGGGAACCTTCGCCGAGGATTGCGCCAGCGACTTCGGCTTCACCCGCGACCAGCAGGATGCCTACGCGGTGCAGTCCACCTTGCGCGCGCGCCAGGCGATCAGCAGCGGCGGTTTCGACTGGGAAGTGTTTGCGGTCGAGGTAGCGGGAAAGAAGGGCAGCGTCGTGATCGCTCAAGATGAGGGACCGATGGCGGTGAACCTGGAGCGCATCGCTACGCTCAAGCCAGCTTTCCGTGGCGATGGCACCGTCACTGCGGCCAATTCCTCTTCCATCTCTGACGGCGCGGCGGCCCTGGTGTTGATGCGCGAATCGGAAGCTCTGAGGCAGGGCCTGACGCCCCTGGCCAGGATCCTGGGCCATGCCTCGTATGCGGGTGCGCCCGAGAAATTCCCCACCGCACCCATCGGCGTGCTGCGCAAGATATTCGCCAAGACCGGGCTGGATGCCGCCAGCACCGACCTGTTCGAAATCAACGAGGCGTTTGCGGTAGTCCCCATGGCGGCCAGCCGGGAACTGGGCATCGACATGGAGAAGATCAATGTCCATGGTGGTGCCTGTGCACTAGGACACCCTATCGGTGCCTCCGGGGCGCGCATCATCGTGAGCTTGTTGGGCGCGCTCAAGGCGCGCGGGCTCAAGACCGGCATCGCCAGTCTGTGCATCGGTGGCGGTGAAGCGACTGCCATCGCCCTGGCGCTGTCGTGACGGTCGAATGCCGTTTGTAGGGAGAAAGAGATGGACATGTTGTTGAGCCCTGAGCACGAGATGATTCGTGATGCCATGCGTCAGTTTGCCCAGGAACGCCTGTTACCTTTTGCCGCGGACTGGGACAAAAATCACACCTTTCCTGCCGAGGCCTTGAAGGAACTGGCCGCATTGGGCGCGATGGGCATGTGCGTGCCGGAGCAGTGGGGCGGTGCCGGAAT
>NZ_BADI01000361.1:0-2624 GCF_000333555.1 Herbaspirillum sp. B65
TCATGACCGAATTCAGCGAAGGCTGCGATGAGACGGTCTATGTCGGCGTGCTCGATGTGCAGGAAAAAGTCATTACNTATGTCGACGTCATCGAGAGCGCGCAATCGGTGCGCTATTCGTTGTCGTTCGTCACCCCCCAACTGGCAGTGCAATCTGCCGGGTTATCCGTATCGCGGCAACGACCCCTATGGTTCATGAAAGAAGGATGAAATCGTCGACTACCTGGATGGTTTCGTCGCCAGCTTCGCTCCCNCCGTGCGCGAGGGCGTGACGGTCAACAAGCTCTGGCGCGACGGCGCGCGGTGGCGCATCAGTGCCAGCGATGGCCAGTATGCTGCCGACCAGGTGGTGGTGGCCGTGGGCGGCTATCACATCCCGGTGGTGCCGCGTGCGGCCGAGCGTCTGCCGCAGCACATCGTGCAGCTCCACTCCAGCCAATACCTCAACCCGCAATCGCTGCCCGCGGGCGAGGTACTGGTGGTGGGCACCGGTCAATCCGGTTGCCAGATCGCCGAAGACCTGCACCTGGCCGGCCGCCGCGTACACCTGGGCGTGGGCGACGCGCCGCGCGTGGCGCGCAGCTATCGCGGCAAGGACGTGGTGGAGTGGCTGGACAAGATGAAGTACTACGATCTGCCCGTGGACCAGCATCCGCTGGGTACCGGCGTGCGCGAGAAGACCAATCACTACGTCACCGGCCGCGATGGCGGGCATGACATCGACCTGCGCAAGTTCGCCCTGGAAGGAATGCAGCTCTATGGCAAGTTCGAGGCGCTGGAAGGAGAGGTGGCGCGTTTCGGGGGCGGCCTCAAGGCTTACCTGGATGATGCCGATGCGGTTTCCGAAAGCATCAAGGACAGCATCGACAAATTCATCGCAGCCAACCAGATCGACGCCCCCGCCGAGGCGCGCTATGTGCCGCTCTGGCAACCCGAGTCGGATGCACCACGCACGCTGGACCTGCGCACGGCAGGCATTTCGGCGGTGGTGTGGTGCATTGGTTTTCGTACCGATTTCAGCTGGATCAATGAACCGATCTTCGATGGTCGCGGCTATCCCGGCCACGAGCGTGGCGTCACGGCAGCGTCGGGCCTGTATTTCCTCGGGCTGCCGTGGCAATACACCTGGGGCTCGGGACGTTTCTCGGGCATCGACCGCGATGCGCGCTATCTGTTCGAGCACATCAGTGCCATACGGGCACAGGCCGGCCAGCCGGTGCTGTCGCAGGCGGCCTGACCCGAGCGCGCCGCACATGGCTTCACTACCACACGGGTATCTTGAGTGTGGCTGAGTGTGGCGGCAGACATCAACGGCTTGCGATTTCCCGTGAGGACGGATAGGGTGTTGCCCTCGGCATTGTCACACCAGGGAAGGAAAGAACATGCACCACATCGGCTATTTGCTGACCGACGGTTTCCAGATCATGGGCCTGGCCACGCAGAGCGTCTTCGAATATGCCAACAAGGTCGCCGGCGAGGATTTCTATGCCTTGCACAATTTCTCGGTGGCCGGTGGCAGTGTGCTTTCCTCGCTGGGCATGTCCATCACGACCACCCCGGCGTCGCAAGCCGATCATATGGACAGCTGGATGATCTGCGGCGTGGGCGACCCGCTGGCCTCACCCGCCAGCCCGGATGAACGCAGCTTCCTGCAGCGCACCGGCAAGAGTGCCCGCCGCATCGCCGCCATCTGCACCGGTGGCTTCGTGCTGGCCGAAGCGGGCCTGTTGGCCAAGCGCCGTGCCACCACGCACTGGTTCTTTGCACGTGAGATGCAGGCGCGGTTTCCCGAGATCCAGGTCGAGCACGACCGTATCTATATCGTCGATGGTCCCATCTGGACTTCGGCCGGCATGACCGCTGGCCTGGACATGGCCCTGGCCATGGTGGCCAAGGACCTGGGCGAGGAGGTGGCGCGTGGCGTGGCGCACAAGCTGGTGATGCACCAGCACCGCACCGGCGGCCAGACCCAGCATTCGGAAATGCTGGCGCTGGCGCCCAAGACCGATCGCATCCAGAACGCCTTGAACTATGCCCGCAAGAACCTGATGCGCCCGCTGACGGTGGAAGAACTGGCCGAGGAAGCCAACCTGAGTCCACGCCAGTTCAGCCGCGTCTTTTCGGCCGAGACCGGCTTGTCACCTTCCAAGGCCATCGAGGGACTGCGGCTGGAGGCGGCGCGTTTGATGATCGAGCAGAGCCGGCATTCGCTGGAAGTGATCGCCCGCGAAACCGGGTTCCGGGATCGGCGCCACATGCGCGAAGTGTTCATACGGGGGTATGGGGTGGCGCCGCAGATGATGAGACGGGAAGGACGCGCCTGACGGGAAATTCATCTCTTGATGGAATCGTCGCACCCCTGTCATGTGATGCCGCCAGTGCCGTGTCCAGCCCCTTTTCGGTCATGCTCCGACGCGATCGCCGACCCTGATCTGCAGCAAGTCGCGGCGAAAGGCCCCCGGACTTTTCCCGGTCCATTTCCTGAAGGCCCGGTGGAAGGCGCTGGGTTCGGTGAAACCCAGTTGGGTGGAAATCTGCGCCACGCTCAACTCATTCTTGCCCAGCAGCGCCTGCGCCAGGCCACTGCGTATTTCATCCTTGAGCGAGGCATAGCTCTTCCTCATC
>NZ_BADI01000360.1:0-5389 GCF_000333555.1 Herbaspirillum sp. B65
CCCGGGCGCGGGCGATCTCCAGGGCCAGGCGTTCGACGTCGGTGATGGTATGGGCCGTGATGGCCTCCGGCTGGGCCCGGGCCAGGAGGGTGTCCAGCTCGGCCGGCGCCAGGTTGGCCAGCAGGATACGGCCATTGGCGGTGCAGTAGGCCGGCACGCGGGTACCGGGCTGCAAGGTGGTCGAGACCAGTTGCCCGGCGCTCACTGCGGCCACGCACACCAGTTGGTCATGATCGAGCACGCCGCAGGAGGCCGCCTCCCCCAGCGAATACGCCAGCCGGTACAGCAAGGGCTGGACGATGCGCGGCAGGCGCGCCGAATGCAGGTAGGACTGCCCCAGCCGCAACACCATAGGGGTGAGCGAAAAGGTCTTGTTGTCGTGCCGCATGTAGCCCAGGTGGGTCAGCGTGATCAGGTAGCGGCGCGCCGCCGCACGGGTCAGCCCGGTCAGTTGCGCCACCTCGGCGATGGTCAGGCGCGAGCGCTCCTGATCGAAGGCTTCGATCACCTGCAAGCCCTTTTCCAAGCCCGCCACCAGGTCGCGCTTGAGCGGGCCGTCATCGATCTGGCCCGCCTCTGTCTCTGTCTCTGCCTCTGCTTCGATTCGCTCTTGCCTCATGCGTCCCCGCCCTGTGGATAAAACAACGTTCATGCCGTGCCGATGGATCGCAGGTACAGAAAATCGGCCATTTGTGCGATTTTCGCACAAAGCGGGCGAATGGCGAATATGCTGCGCTGCGTTGATCTTGAGGACCAGGGAAGGCTTGCCTACTATCTCTCCACACCCAAGCACGGCGCGCAAATCGCACATTCCGGCAGGCCAGGAATCCGAGCACGACGCCGCAACCACCACCGTCGATCTGAGGAGACCTCATGCAATTCGATGCCATCGAACCCGGTGTCTATCCGGAACTGATCTATCCCCCTTACAAGTCCACCGTCAAGCGTGGCCCCACCCAGGCGCCGCTGCGCGTGCGCGATGAGACCGCCACCGGCAGCAACCTGTTCGCCTCGCCCAAGCTGATCCTGCCGCACGACATGGACCTGACCAAGCAGGGCAAGGGCGAGCCGCTGGGCGAAAAGATCGTGGTCACCGGTCGCGTGCTGGACGAAGACGGCAAGCCGGTGCGCAATTCCCTGCTGGAAGTCTGGCAATGCAATGCCGCCGGTCGCTACTTCCACAAGAAGGACCAGCACGACGCCCCGCTGGACCCCAACTTCACCGGCTTTGGCAAGATGCTCACCGATGACAATGGCCGTTACCGCTTCGTCTCCATCAAGCCCGGCCCGTATCCCTGGGGCAACCACCACAAGGCCTGGCGTCCGGCGCACATCCACTTCTCGCTGTTCGGCAACGTCTATGCACAGCGTCTGGTGACCCAGATGTACTTCCCCAACGACCCGCTGTTCGCCTACGACCCGATCTTCCAGAGCATCCCCGACGAAGCCGCCCGCCAGCGCCTGATCTCGCGTTTCTCGCTGGAAGAAACGGTGGACGACAAGATGCTGGGCTATGAATTCGATATCGTCCTGCGCGGCCGCAACGCCACGCCCATGGGCATCTGAACAAGGCAGGAGAGCACATGAGCAACATCACCACTTCGCAAACCATCGGCCCCTTCCCGCACGAAGCCTGGGCCTGGGCCGTAGAACTGACTGCCCGCGTGGACAGCAGCGCACCGCAGGTCAAGATCAGCGGCGCCATCCTCGACGGCGACGGCGTACCCATCAACGATGCCTGGGCCGAAGCCTGGCTGCCTGGCAGTGCTGGCGCAGAAACTTCACATGCCATCCCTGGATATCGCCGCGTACCCACCGATGAGGAAGGAAAATTCACATTTTCGATTTCCCAGCCTCAGCCGCCCGCCGGCAAGCCGGTAGCCTACGTGACGGTGTTTGCCCGCGGTCTGGTCAAGCACCAGTTCAGCGCCGTGTTCCTGGAAGACGACCCGGCCCTGGCGCAATCGGCCCTGTTGGAACAAGTCCCGGCCGACCGCCGCGGCACCCTGATCGCCCGCAAGCAGCCTGACGGCAGCTACCTGTGGAACATCCACATGCAAGGCGCGCGCGAGACGGTATTCTTCGACTACATCTGAACGCCTGTTACGGCGTGATGATCCTGGGGATCCACAGGCTTTGGCCTGTCGGATCCCGCTTGCATTGGATCACGCCGGCTGGGCAAGCACTGGAGACTTCATGAGCGTTTCGATCTTCGACAGCTTCCTCACCACCTCCGAGATGATCGCGGTCTTCGACGACCAGGCGGTGGTGCAGGCAATGCTGCGCTTCGAACAGGTCCTGGCCGAAGCCGAAGCGGCCGAAGGCATCATCCCCGAAGCTGCGGCACGCGCCATTGCCAGCGTCTGCCGCGCCCCGCTCTACGACATCAATGCGCTGATCGTGGCCGGGCGCCGTGCCGGTGCCCTGGCCATCCCGCTGGTCAAGGAATTGCAGCGCACCGTGGCCCTCTACAGCGAACAGGCCGCCACTCACGTGCACTGGGGCAGTACCAGCCAGGACGTGCTGGACACGGCCATGGTGCTGGTCACGCGCGACGCCTTGCGACTGGTGGATGAGGAACTGGCGCAGCTATCGCGCCGACTGCTGGACCTGGCTCAATCCCATCTGGCCACCCCGGTACTGGCACGTACCCTGATGCAACCGGCCCAGGTCACCAGCCTGGGCCTGAAGTTCTGCAACTGGGCCGCGCCGCTGCTGCGCGCGCGGGCGCAATTGCAGGCGCTGGCTGAACGCGCCTTGCAATTGCAGCTCGGGGGCGCGGTGGGCACGCTGTCCGTGCTGGGCGAGAAAGGCCCGGCCGTGGCTGCGCGCATGGCCGCCGCGCTGCAATTGCAGGCCCCGCAAGCGGCCTGGCATACCCAGCGCGACGAATGGATCCGCTTGGGCACCGAGATGGCAGTGCTGGCCGGTAGCCTGGGCAAGATCGCCACCGACCTGTCGCTGATGGCGCAAGGCGAGATCGCTGAACTGGCCGAGCCTTCCGGCCATGGCCGTGGCGGTTCCTCGGCCATGCCGCACAAGCGCAACCCGGTCTCTTCCATGATCGCCCTGGCTGCCGCCGCGCGCGCCCCGCAACAGGCCGCCACCCTGCTGGCGACGATGTCGCAGCAGCACGAACGCGGCCTGGGTAACTGGCAAGCCGAACTGGCCGAATGGCCGGCCCTGTTCCTGGGCGTGCATGGCGCGCTGCGGGCGCTCAACGACGCCTTTGCCGGGCTGGTGATCGATGCGGCGCGCATGTTGCGCAACATCGATGCCCTACAGGGATTGGTGTTTACCGAATCCGCCTCCATCGCCCTGGCCGGCGTGATCGGCCGCCCGCGCGCCCATGCCCTGCTGGAACAACTGACCGCCAAAACCGTGGCCGCAGGCACGCAACTGGTCGATATGCTGGTACAAGCGGTGCAGGCCGATGCGCAGCTCGGCCGCGAGCTTGACCTCGACATGCTGCGCGCCTTGTTCGACCCGGTCGAGGCGACCCTGCCGGCGCGGCGCATTGCCGAACGCCAGCTCGACACCTGGCGCACGGTGCTGGCGCAGTAGATTGCCCTGGATAAACCACAACTACATCAACGAACAGAGAGAGAACCCCATGAGCTACGATCCGCTGGACCATGATTTCGAACGTGGAATGCGCAACCGCCGCAGTGTGCTGGGCGACCAATGGGTGGACCGGTCGGTGGCCAACGCCACCAACTTCAACGCCGACTTCCAGAACCTGATCACCCGTTTCGCCTGGCACGAGATCTGGGGTCGCCCCGGCCTGGAGCACAAGACCCGCCGCATCATCGTGCTGGCCATCACCATCGCCCTGGGGCGCTGGGAAGAATTCGAACTGCATGTGCGCGCCGCCTTGACCGGGGACGCCGCCACCCGGTTGACGCCGGATGAACTGAAGGAAGTGATGATCCAGGCCGCCGTCTACGCCGGCGTACCGGCCGGCAATACGGCCTTCACCCATGCCCAGAAGATCCTGCGCGAAGTGGGCGAGCAGATCGGTTACGTGGTGGCGCCCCAGGCGCCCACCGACAGCGTGCATCCCGGCGTGGGGCGGCAAGGGCGTACCGCGTCTTCGCCGGCGCTGCATTACACGCTGCGCGAGCCGCGCAACGGCAAGGCGCCGCGTCATACGGTGGTGCTGTCGCACGCCCTGGGTACGGACCTGATGATGTGGGATGGCCTGGCCAACCTGCTGGCCGCCGATTGCCGGGTGATCACCTATGACCATCGCGGGCATGGCAGTTCGGAGAAGGTCGATGGTCTCTACAGCATGGCCGATCTGGCCGACGATGCAGCGCGCCTGTTGCGTGAGCTCGATAGCGGACCGGTGGTGTGGGTGGGCTTGTCGATGGGCGGCATGGTGGGGCAGGAGCTGGCGTTGCGGCATCCGGCGCTGGTGCGCGCGCTGGTGCTGGCCAATACCACTTCAGGCTATCCACAGGCAGCGCGTGAAGCCTGGCAGCAGCGCATCACGACGGTGCGCGCCGAAGGTATCGAGGCGATTGCCGATGCGGTGATGGGGCGCTATTTCCATGAGGACTTCCGGGCGGCGCAAGCGGCGACGGTGGCGCGTTATCGTCATCGTCTGGTGTCGACCGATGCGGTGGGGTATGTGGGATGCTGTCATGCGGTGGGCACCGTGGATACGGCTGCGCGACTGGGGGAGATCAAGCTGCCGGCGCTGGTGATTGCGGGGGAGCTGGATCAGGGCACGCCGGTTTCCATGGCGCAGGTGTTGGTGGAGGGGATTGCCGGGGCGCGGCTGGAGGTGATTGCGAGGGCTTCGCATATCAGTGCGGTGGAGCAGCCGGGGGCGTTTGCTGAATTGGTTTGCGGGTTTATTGAGGGGCTTTGAAGTTCAGAGTTCAGAGCTCTGACTTCTGAGCTTTGAGTTCTTGGGTAGGCTGCACGGAATACTTTTCTGCGCTCTATCTTAACTGTGTTCCCTCTCCGGTCGGAACGAAGCGGCGAGGCAAAAGCGGACGGCCTTGCCGGCTCGCCTTCGGCCTCCCACTTGCTCCTACTCGCCTGCGGCTTTGAATGAGGTCATTCGCCTCACGCTACCTGTTCATCCAGACCTTGAAGTAGGCGTCGTTGGTACATCCCATCGCCTGGATCACTTTCTCGTTATCGAATCCGGCCAGCCGCTTTTGCATGGCCGCCAATAACGCTGGCTCTCCGCTTGCTCCTTGCGGATAGATGATAGCCGGCGTTCCATCTGCACCATGCAACCCCCAAAAGACATCTGACATCAAGGGTCCGTCATCCGTGGTCTGGATGCCAACCAGGCTCAGCTCAGCCCAATGGAGGGAGCGAACTTCGCCGTTGGGATAGGTCACGCGTACCTGCTCATCATCAAAGAAAATCA
>NZ_BADI01000359.1:0-4561 GCF_000333555.1 Herbaspirillum sp. B65
AGATAGATATCGGTAAGCACTCCCCAGGTGGCGTATCGGCAGCAGTTCAGGTATGGAAGTACAGCGGAAATCACGCAATCCTCCCNGCTCTGCGGCACCCACTGGCGATACAGTGGATAGATGCTATCGCCCAGTCGTTCATGCGCGCCGGCATGGCGCACGCGTGCGCAGCGCCCGCCCGGTATCGACTGCTCCACCACGCCTTGCGGATTGTCCGGGAGCGCGCCCTCCAGCTCGCCGCAGATATCGAAGCGGAATTGTTCCGGGGGCGTGGTATCCGGATTGTCCCAGGCCAAACCGAAAGTGCGGCAGCGCTCCATGGGCGACAGGCCCGATGACTTGCGCCAGGCGATGAACTGCGCCACCGTGGCATTGAGCTGGTTGACGGGACCGCGATGGGCCAGCAGGGCGATGCGGATGGGTTCTACGTTGATGATCTCGACTTGCACGTCCACTTTCCTTTCAGGGATGCGGAATACGTAACGCTCGTTCCAGGACGGCCAGTCGGGAGCACGCCGGAACTGCGAAGGCGACTGACCGAAGGCGCTCCTGAAGGCGCGCGTAAAGGATTCCGGATTTTCAAAACCGGCGTCGAGGGCGATGTCGATGATCCGCCGCTGTGCCTGGAAGGCCAGTTGCAGACTGGCCTGTTTCAAACGCATCAGCAGGATGTAGCGCGCCACCCCGACGCCGACGAAATCGGCGAATTGCCGCTGGAAATGGAACCGCGAAAAATGCGCGACCGCCGCCAGTTGCTCGACGTCGAGCGGTGTATGGAGATGGCTCTCGATATGGTCGAGCACTCTCTCGAAACGGGCGATATAGGCTTTTTTACGGATGTCACTCATCTTGTCCTCGGTTCACGGGACGTACTGTGCAAGAAATGGCGGCGCAAATCCTGACCGAAATTGCGCATCGTCGTCACGCTGGCCACCGCCATGCCCTGCATGTTAAAACACCGGCTTTGCCGCTCTTTCCTCTTTTTTGCTACGCCATGTCTTCCACCTACCTGCTGATGCTGGCCATTTGCGCCGTCTGGCTGCCCCCCCTGCCACTATCGCCCAGGCTGCGCCTTGCCCTCTGGCTGCCACTGCTGGTGCTGGCGGTGGTGACCGGCATGATCGATGGCCACATCCAGGCCATGGGCGTCCTCGGTCTGCTGGGATTGGGGGTGGCGGCATGGGGCGCCACGCGGGCGAGCGTGAGCTGGCAAAGGCGCGGCCTGTTGATCCTGGCGCTACTGATGAGCCTGCTGCTGGCCCTGCATCGCTGGCCCGGCTTCATCAATGTGCAAGTGCTGCCGCGTCAGGCCATCACGCCCGATGCCTTGCCTTTCCTGCTCTATGCCAACTTTGACAAGGGTGCCGCCGGGCTGTTGCTGCTGGCCTTGCTGGTGCCGCGCTGCCAGCGGCTGCGGGAATGGTCGACGACGCTGCGGCTCACGCTGCTGCCGGGCTTCATCACCATCGCCACGGTGATGCTGCTGGGCTGGCTCATCGGCATGGTGCGGCCTGAATGGAAATGGCCACCGTTTGCCGGCATCTTCCTGGCAATCAACCTGCTGTTGACGGTGGTGGCGGAAGAAGCCTTCTTCCGTGGTCTGATCCAGCATCGGCTGCAAGCGGCATTCAAGCCCCTGCCCGCTGGCGACTTGCTGGCCGTGCTGGTGTCGGCCCTGCTGTTCGGCGCGGCCCACCTGGGTGGTGGCCTCGGCTATGCCGCGCTGGTGACCGTGGCCGGGCTCGGCTATGCCTGGGTCTTTCTTCGCAGCGCTCGCATCGAGGCCGCCATCGCCCTGCACTTCACGCTCAATGCCGTGCATTTCATCGGCTTCACTTATCCCGCACTGGCCTGACGCGCGGCGAGAGGGGCCGACCAATGACAACGCCCGCTGGCGCGGGCGTGTCGGTCCAACCGGTATCGAACAGTCTTGCCCGGATCAGAATGCGCCCACGTAGTTTTCGGCCAGCGCCGTGGACAGCGCGCGCGAATTGACCACGTTTTCCAGTTCGGCACGCTGAATCTGCTGCTGGAAGGGCGAGGCATCCTCGAAGGTGTGCAACATGCTGGTCATCCACCAGGAGAAATACTCGGCGCGCCAGATACGCTTCAAGGCTTGCTCGGTGTAGGACGCCAGGCCTTGCTCGTTGGAAGTACGGTAGAAATCCTCGATGCCCTGGGCCAGGCGCTTGACGTCACCCACCGCCAGGTTCAAGCCCTTGGCGCCGGTCGGCGGCACGATATGGGCAGCGTCGCCGGCCAGGAACAGGCGGCCATGCTGCATGGGGGTGGAGACAAAGCTGCGCATCCCGATGATGCCCTTCTGGAAGATCTTGCCTTCCTTCCAGCGCCAGCCATCGCCGTTTTCCAGGCGGGTATGGAATTCATTCCAGATGCGGTCATCGCTCCAGTTGTCCACGCTGTCCTTGGGGTCGCACTGGAAATACAGGCGCTGCACCGTGGGCGAACGCGTGCTGACCAGAACGAAGCCGCGCTCATGCTGGGCATAGATCAATTCGTCCGAAGATGGCGGGGCTTCCACCAGCACGCCGAACCAGCCGAAGGGATAGATGCGCTGGTAATCCTGGCGGCGGCTTTCGGGAATAGCCGGGCGCGATACGCCATGGAAGCCATCGCAACCGGCAATGAAATCGGCCTCCAGCGTATGCTGCTCGCCCTCGTGCATAAAGCGCACGCGCGGCTTGTCGGTCTCGATGCCTTCGATGCTGGTGCCGCTGACGCCAAAGAGCAACTGGCCCTGTGCCGCCAGGCGCGCCGCCACCAGATCCTTGATCACTTCATGCTGGGCATAGACAGTGATGGCCTGGCCGGTCAGCTCGGTCAAGTCGATGCGGTGACGGCGGCCACCGAAGGCCAGTTCGATGCCATGGTGCAGCGCGCCTTCGCGCTTCATCCGTTCGCCCACACCGGTTTCGGTGAGGATATCCATGGTGCCTTGTTCAAGCACACCGGCCCGGATGGTGGATTCGATTTCTTCGCGGCTGCGGGTTTCCAGCACGACCGATTCGATGCCCTTGAGATGCAGCAGGTGGGACAGCAACAAACCGGCCGGGCCGGCGCCGATGATGGCGACTTGGGTACGCATGGTGGAGGTCTCCGTGGTAAAGGTCAACCGCCGATCCCAGGTCCAGGCAGAGCTGCATGAGCGCAGGAAAGGCGAAATTTGAACTGCTTTTATTCTTCGTATGGCTGGCATCTTAGTGGGCCGCAGATGAATAAAAAATGGATGATTGCGCCAAATACTTGTACTATTTTTACAGAGCACAACAACAGTACAACCACCCCGCGCACCGGATGGAGACCCTATGCCCCTGCCCCGCAGCAAGCCCCGGACCAGCGACGTCCCGCAGTTTTCCTTGTACGGCGAGGCTTCCCGGCCGGATGATGCCGAATCGGTGCACATCGAACTGATCGAGACGCGCAGTCGTGTACACGACTGGCATATTGCACCGCACACACACGCCGGACTGTTTCAGGTACTTTTTTTAATGTCCGGGCACGTCAGCGCCTTGATGGAAGATGAGGTATGGGAATACGACGGACCAGTAGTCATCACCATCCATCCCTCGGTGGTGCATGGTTTCGATTTCTCGGAACAAGCCGTCGGCTTCGTGCTCACCATCGATCCGCACGTGGTGTTTTCCGCGGCCGGCGGCGATGGTCGCGGCGAATTGTTTGCGCCCTTGTTCCTGCGCCCGATGGCCATCGAGCTCTCGCGCGTACCGGACTTGCGCGAACGCATGGAAACCCTGCTGCGCCTGCTCATTGCCGAATCCGCTGCACCCCGTACCGGGCACGCGCTGATGCTGGAGTGGCTGGCGCGCAGCGTGATGCTGCTGCTGGTGCGGCTGGAAGCCGATCATCGCTCGGCCGAACTGAGTGGACGCGGCGACTTCGAATTGTTCAGTCGCTTTCGTGCGCTGGTGGAACAGCATTTCAAGCAGCAATGGCAGGTTACGGTCTATGCCGAGAAGCTGCACATCACCCCCAGTCGCCTCAACCGCCTGTGCCTGAAACTGGCCGGCCATTCAGCCTTCGACCTGGCGCAGCAGCGGCTGATCCTGGAGGCCTGCCGCAAGCTGACCTATGTGCCCTCGGGGGTTTCGACCATCGCCTATGAACTGGGCTTCCAGGACCCGGCCTACTTCAGCCGGCTCTTTAAGCGCCACATGGGCTTGACGCCCAAGGAGTACCGCCGCACCCATGTGGAAGAATAATTCACCGTCCTACAGCAAGGCCCCCAGCTCCACCTGGATCTTCAGCATGGCCGGCAGGCAGCGCTCCACCATGTCTTCCAGCTTCATACGCGCGGCATGGACGCTGATATTCATGGCTGCCACCACCTCGCCGCGGAAATTGCGCACCGGCACGGCCATGGTGCGCAAGCCCAGTTCCAGCTCCTGGTCCACCAGCGCATAGCCTTGCACCCGGGCGCGGGCGATCTCCAGGGCCAGGCGTTCGACGTCGGTGATGGTATGGGCCGTGATGGCCTCCGGCTGGGCCCGGGCCAGGAGGGTGTCCAGCTCGGCCGGCGCCAGGT
>NZ_BADI01000358.1:0-2062 GCF_000333555.1 Herbaspirillum sp. B65
ATGCCCGGCCTGCGCGTGCGTGGNNCGANCNGCCATCAAATTCGGTGCCGCGCGCCATGATGCGTGCGGCCGTGCCGAAAGTGCTGGCCGAGTTGCAGCCGGGTGAGCCGGCCTGTGGTTTCGACCTGACCATCGGCTGCGCGAGGGGCCTCGCCATTGCGCCCAAGACCTTCAATCCCAAGCTGGGCATCGTCGGCGGCATCTCCATCCTGGGTACCTCGGGCATCGTGGAGCCGATGTCGATGGCCTCCTGGATCGCCTCCATCGAGGTCTACATCCGCGTGGCCCTGGCCGCCTGCGCAGCGGGCGATGCGCTGGCCTACCTGCCGGGCAAGATCGGTCGCGTCTTCGTGGCGCAGCAACTGGGTCTGCCGGACAAGCGCAGCGTGCAGATCGCCAATTTCCTGGGCGATGCGCTGGACTTCACCCAACAGGCCCTGGCCGAGGAAGGCCGCACGTTGCCGCTGCTGTGGCTGGCCGGCCATCCGGGCAAGCTGGCCAAGGTGCTGGATGGGGTGTGGGATACGCACTCCAGCAAGAGCAACATGGCCATGCAGGGCGTGGCCCGCGTGGCTGAAGAAATGAACGCGGCAGGGCAGGGCGTGCTGTTTGACGCCACCCTGCTGCAGCAGATGAAGGAAGCCAATACGGTGGAAGCAATCATAGAACTGGTCCGCCAGCAGGATGCCGGACTGTCGCGCCGCCTGTGGTGCGAGATCGAAGCGCGCATCGCCGCGCTGGCGCAGGTCCGCGTACCGGCGGTCGAACGCATCGAAGTGCGTTTGTTTGACCTCGACGGTCGGCAACTGGGAGCAGGCGCATGAGCGGGCGTTTGACCGGCATCGGTGTCGGCCCCGGCCCCGCCGGCTACCTGCCGCTGGCCGCCATCGCTGCGCTGCGCAGTGCCGACTTGATCTACATCCCGCGTGCGCGCGGGGCCGATCTGTCGGTGGCCCTGCAATGCCTGGAGGGCGTGGAATTCGACCGCAGTCGGCTATGCGAGATCGAGTTCAACATGGACCCGGACCGCCAGGTGTTGCAGGAGCATTACGCCCAACTCGGCCAGCAACTGGCGGCGCAATTGCGCCAGGGCTTGCAGGTGGTCTATCTCACCATCGGCGATGCCTTGACCTATTCGACCTACGGCTACGTGCTGGCGGCGGTGCGCGACCTCTATCCCGAGTGTGACTGCCTGACCTTGCCCGGCATCACCAGCTATGCCGCGGCCGCCGCCGCACTGGAATGGCCGCTGGGCGTGGGCAAGGAGCGCACGCTGATCCTGCCTTGCCCGGAAGACGCCGCGACGCTGCGCGCCGAGATCGAGCACCACGACATCGTGGTGCTGATGAAGGTGGGCGCACGCCTGCCCTGGGTGCTGGCGCTGCTGCGCGAGATGGACATTGCACAGCACTGCGGCTTTGCCCGCCGCATCGGCCTGGAAGGCGAAGTGCTGGCTACCGACCTGAGCACGCTGGATGCGGCACAAGCCAGCGGCTACCTGGCCGTGCTGCTGATCCGCAAGAGCGCGCAGGCGCTGCGTCATCGCGCGCCGCAAGAGAATGTGAAAGGAAACGCATGAAAGTCTATTTCGTCGGCGCCGGTCCCGGTGCGGCCGACCTCATCACCCTGCGCGGCGCGCGTCTGCTGGGGCAGGTGCGCATGGTGCTGTATGCCGGCTCGCTGGTGCCCACCGCCTTGCTGGAACACTGCCATGCCGAGGCCGAGATCATCGATACCGCCGCACTTGATCTTGAACAGCAGCAGGCCTGCTATGTACGTGCGCAGGAGCAGGGCATCGACGTGGTGCGCCTGCATTCGGGCGACCCGGCCATCTACGGCGCCACCGCCGAGCAGATGCGCCGGCTCGATGCCTTGGGTATCGCCTATGAAGTGGTGCCGGGCGTATCGTCCTTCACCGCTGCGGCTGCGGCCGTGTCGGCCGAACTGACCAAGCCGGAAGTGTCGCAGAGCGTGATCCTGACCCGTGTCTCGGGCCGTGCTTCGGCCGTGCCCGAATCGGAATCGATTGCCTCGCTGGNCGCGCACCGCGCCACCATGTGCA
>NZ_BADI01000357.1:0-1538 GCF_000333555.1 Herbaspirillum sp. B65
CGCGTGCCCAGCGCCTGCAGGCGGGCCTGGGCGGTCTGCACCAGGAAGGGCCGGTGCTGCGGGGCCAGCGCATCCTTGCCGGTGTCGATGAAGATGTCGCCCTGCTGCAGCACCAGCAGCCGCTGCCGGCCGTCGAAACGCACCTGCACGCTGGTATCGGTATCCAGGGCCAGTTGCGTGCCATCGCCCAAGGCCAGGCGTCTGTGCTGGCCGGTCGCGGTAGCGTAGCGCTGACCGTCCAGCCCTTCCCACAGACCGGCCTGGCGCGCGGCCAGCGCCCCCAGGGCCAGACCGCCCAGCCCCAGTGTCACGCCACCCAGCCAGCGCCGGCGCGCCTGACGGCGCGTTCGGGTGCGGGTCAGCTCGGACAGCGGCTGCTGCCATTGCTCAGGTGACACCGGCAAGGCCACCAGGCGCTGGAACTGGGCTTCAGCGGCCATCAGCTCGCCCCATACGGCCTCATGGCGCGCATCGGCCAGGCGCCAGGCATCGATGCGCGCCTGCAAGACGGCGTCCGGCGCGGTGCGACCGGCGTCGGCACGCAACTTGACCAGCCAGGCGATGGCCTGATCCAGGATCGGGTCGGCGGCTGGCGGCTGGGGAGATGGGCGGGCGGCCATGGTGCAGAGGTACTGAGGATGGCCGCCTAGCGCTGCCAGGATTGCCGCATCAGATAGCAATGGCGGATGGCGGCGGCCATGTATTTCTCCACGCTGCTCAGTGACACGCCCATGCGCCGCGCGATCTCGGGATAGCTCATCTCTTCCAGGCGCGACATCAGGAAAGCCTCGCGCGCCCTGGCGCCCAGGCCTTCGAGCATGGCATCGATGGCCGCCAGCGCCTCCACCAGCAGCAACCTCGCCTCGGGCGAGATCGCCTGCGGCTCGGGCAGGCGGGCGATGGCGTCCAGGCAGGCGCGTTCGACTTCATCGCGCCGCACCTTGTCCACCACCAGCCCATGGGCGATGCGACTGAGCCAGGCACGCGGCTCGCGCACTTCGTCGAGCGCACGCGGCTTGCCCAGCACCCGCACGAAGGTATCCTGCGCCAGATCGGCGGCATCGACGCTACTGCCCAGGCGCGCCCGCAACCATTGCTGCAGCCAGCCATGATGCTGGCGATAGAGCGTGTGGAAGCGCTGGGCATCGGCGGAGTGCGGGACGGACATGGGGGCGAAGGTGAAGAGTCTAGATAGTAATAATTCTCATTTTATTCTTGGATGTGAAGTTTTACAACGCGCCCCTGCTTTGCTTTATTGCCCGAACCTTCACCAAAGGAAGTAGATAAGCATCAAAACCGTAGATATGATGGCTATATGCATCAAAAATCAGGCTTCCACACCGATCTTGTCCGAGAAACGCTGGTTAATCTGGGCCATCGGATCCGCCGCGTTCGTAAAGCGCGCAAGCTAACGTTAAAACAGCTGGAGCAGATCACCCGTATCCATCGGACCACCCTAGGGCGGCTGGAACTGGGCGATCCTGGAGTTTCCCTCGGGATTTTCCTGTCCGTGCTGGAAGCGCTACAGGAATTATCGG
>NZ_BADI01000356.1:0-1826 GCF_000333555.1 Herbaspirillum sp. B65
CGCCGCCCAGCCCCAGGCCGGGCCAGGCATCGCCCGGGGTGTAGTCCAGCCACAGGCTGGCGGCCTGACGCGGCACCAGTACCGGCGACTTGCCCCGCAAGTTGGGATCGGCATGGGTGATATTGAGGGCTTGG
The DNA here is from genome assembly GCF_000333555.1 of Herbaspirillum sp. B65. Taxonomy (NCBI): domain Bacteria; kingdom Pseudomonadati; phylum Pseudomonadota; class Betaproteobacteria; order Burkholderiales; family Oxalobacteraceae; genus Herbaspirillum; species Herbaspirillum sp. B65. The sequence continues at coordinate 135 of NZ_BADI01000356.1, forward strand.
GTATAGCTATAGGCGGCCAGCAGGTTCAGGCCCGGCCACAGTTCGCCGCGTGCTTCCAGTTCCAGCCCGCGCGAGCGCACTGGGCTCTGGTCGACGTAGAAATTGGCATGCCCGGGATCGTTCGAGAGCACGTGATCCTTGTNGATCTGGAACAATGCCGCGGTGTAGATCGCCCGCCCCTGCTGCGGCTGGAACTTGAGGCCGGCTTCGAGCTGACGTGCATGACTGGGGGCAAAGGGCTGGCCATTGGCATCCTGGCCGGGCTGGGGCAGGAAGGCGGTGCTGTAGTTGAGGTAAGGCGCCAGCGTGGGGGTCACCTTCCAGGCCACACCGAGGCGATGGCTCCAGGCGTGAGCCCGGGTGTCCTGGCGCGTCTGGGCCAGCGTATTGCGATTGGTATCGATGACGCGATCGTAGCGGCTGCCCAGGGTCCACACCAGCGGCCCCTGGCGGATCTGGTCCTGCAGGTAGAGGCCGCTTTGCTGCATGTCTTCTGCCAATTGCGCAACCAACTGCGAGGCCATGGCAATGGGCAGCCCATACACCGGCTGCGCCAGATCCAGGCTGGGCGCATCGCCGCGATAACGCTGCTCGCGCTGGCGCAGGCGCGTCAGGTCCAGCCCCAGCAGCAGGGTGTGGTCAAGTGCGCCCTGCCGCCACTGGCCCTGCAGGCGGGTATCGAGCTGGCTGCTCTCAAGCTGGGTATCGTAACGGGCGCTGCTGCGCGCCAGCAGGTTGCCGTTGAGGCTGCCGGGATTCAACACCGAGTACTGCGAGCGCAGGCCGGCCTGGCGGAAATCCTGTTGCAGGCGCCACTGATCGTCGAGACGATGCTCCAGTTGCCAGCCCAGCGACCATTGCTCGCTGCGCTGCTGATCGACGCCGGGGTCGCCCACCAGGGTATGCGTGAGGCTGCCATCGGGCCGCACCGCCGTCCAGCGGCTGCTGCCATTGCGGTCTTGCAGATAATCGGCCAGCAGGATCAGGCTGGTCTGCGGCGCCAGTTGCAGCTTCAGCGAAGGCGCCAGGTAGAGACGGTCGTTCTCGACGGCGCGGCCATTGCCGTAGCTGAACTGGGTGTGGCTGTCCAGCGCCAGCCCGACGATACGGCCCTGCAACCGGCCATCGTCGGCATGGCCGCTCAGGTCGGCGGCCAGTTGGCGGCGCTGGAAATTGCCCAGCGACGCCAGCATCTCATCCGGGGCGTCGGCGCCGGCCAGCTTGCTGATGCGATTGACCACCCCGCCCGGATCGGCCTGCCCGAAGCTGGCCGAGGCCGCGCCGCGCAGCACTTCGACCCGCTCCAGCCCGTAGGCTTCGGTGCGGAACATGCCGAAGCCGGACACCATCTGGCGCAGGCCATTGAGGTAATTGCTGGTGTTCTGGGCATTGATGAAGCCGCGCAGGTTGAAATAGTCGTAACCGCGCGGATCGACGCCGTGGGTCTCGGTATTGGCGCCGGGCAGATAGCGCAGCACGTCCAGAATGCTGTCGGCGCCACGCGCCTCCATCTCCGCCCGACCCACCACCGACAGCGATTGCGGGATCTCCAGCAAGGGCGTGGCCGTGCGGGTGGCGGTCTGGCTGCTGCTGGCGGCGTAGCCGGATTCATCGTCGCCGGCCACCAGCGGATCGCGACCGCCGACGATGGTGACCAGCTTGAGGGGTTGCGCTTGCTGCGGCACCGCTGCG
>NZ_BADI01000355.1:0-6241 GCF_000333555.1 Herbaspirillum sp. B65
GTCGTCCGCCAAAGAGTCGCCGTGCTTGCTGCTGACATGTGCTTGCTCCTGTTGCTCGAAATACGATTGAAGCACAGCGTCAGTCATAATAGGGGGGATAAGGCCCGTCCGGGCCTGCGAACCATGACGACAATGAGCACTGAATCAACCATCTCCAAACAGATTGTGGAACTGGTAAAGGACCAGTCTTGGGAGACCGGCACGCATTTGCCAGCGCAGATGCTGGCCGACCGTCTTCGCGTATCCCGCCAGCCCATCAATACCGCGCTGGCCATGCTGCATGAAAAAGGACTGCTGACACGCGAGCGCAACAAGGGGTATTTCGTGGGTGAAGGCTTTTCTCAGGGTGTTTCCGACATCATGCAGACGCTTGGCATCGAGGAGACTACGGTCACCACGGCCGTCTACTTCCGTATCGCTGATGACCTGCTCAAGGGTGAGTTGCCTCAGGAATTCTCAGAACTGCTGATAAAAACGCGATACAACCTGACCGCCTCCCAGCTCAACGCAGTTCTGGGCCGCATTGCCAAGGAAGGCTGGGCCGAGCGCAAGCCGGGCTACGGTTGGACATTCTCCAGCATGCTGCTCACGCCTGACAGTCTGTTGCAGTCATACCGCCTTCGTATGGCGCTGGAGCCGGCGGCTTTGCTGGAACCAGGATTCAGACTGGACCCACAAGTCCTGGAGCAATTGCGCGCGACAGAGCGACATCTGCTTGCAGGCGGTATCGAAACTGCTACGGCTGACGAACTGCACAACCGAGGTGTCCGTTTCCATGAAAGCCTGGTTGAGGCGTCTGGCAACGCCTTCTTCATTGACACCATCAAGCGTGTCAATCGCGTGCGCCGCCTACTCTCTTACCGCTCGATGCGCCAGCGGGACCGCTATCCGGAGCATTGCCGACAACATCTGCACGTGCTCGACCTACTGGTCAAAGAGCGCAATGATGAAGCCTCCGAGTTCATGAAAGAACACCTGCAATACACGCTGTCCTCGATTTCAAAAATCGGAGACATTCTGAAACCTTAGCAAACCATCTCACCATGAATCTGACTCCCGCCATCCGCGCCGCATTCACTCCGACTGGCAAGCTGCGTGCTTCCATCAACCTGGGCAACCCCATCCTCGCAGGACGTGATGGTCAAGACCGTCCTTGCGGCGTTTCGGTCGACCTGGCGGGAGAGCTGGCTGGGGCGCTGGAAGCAGAACTGGAACTGGTGGTGTTTGATGCCGCCGGCAAGTCAGTAGAGGCTGTCGCGGCTGAACAAGCGGATTTCGGTTTCTTCGCTATCGACCCGGTCCGTGGTCAGCAAATCGCCTTCACTGCGCCCTACGTTCTGATTGAGGGGTACTACCTGGTCAAGAATGATTCCCCGCTGAAGACCAACGATGAAGTCGACCGTACCGAACACCGCGTGGTCGTCGGCAAGGGTAGTGCATATGACCTTTACCTGACCCGTGAACTGAAGAACGCCACCATTCTTCGCTCGCCGACCTCCCCCACCGTCGTACAGCACTTCCTTCAGGAAGGCGCCGAAGTAGCCGCCGGCGTGAAGCAACAGCTGGAACACGATGCCGCTCAAATCGGCGGTCTGCGCTTGCTCAATGAACGTTTTATGGTCATTCAGCAAGCCATGGGCACACCAAAGACTCGCGGCCCCGAGGCAGCTGCCTTCCTGGCAGCGTTTGTGGAGAAGATGAAAGCCTCCGGCTTTGTCGCCGAGGCCTTGAAGCGCCACAGCATCAACGGTGCCTCCGTTGCACCCGCCGCCTAGATAGTTCTGTATTAACAAGTGCTTGATGTCGGTGGACAGCCTTCTTGTTGACCGTATCTCAACACCAATAGCGTTCCCATTGACGGAGGGACGCACGTATTCTTGCGCCTAAACCATTTCAACAACGAGAGCCTTGCCACTAGCGGCTCTACCCTCCCTACATCTAACTATTTTCGCGAGCGAGTCGCAAATATTCCACAAATCCGCACCACCACTCATTGCATATTTTGGCATATATATGCAGTATACGCAGCGAACAAGAAATCGAATGAAGAGCAGGGAGACTGGGTCGTACCCCGAAATCCGGAAGGCCTCCGCACCCCGAGACCGAATACTCACGGCCCGCTTAATGCCTGCCAAGCGCACATCACCGCCGTGCAGGCTGATTTCTTCGATGCCTTAGCCGCGACCTCATCGGTCGCACGTCCTACTACAGTGGCCCATTGCGCACACGACCTATCGACAGAGGTATTCGATGAAGTGGTTTGGAAATCTGAAAATTGCCTCGAAGCTGCTGGCGACGTTTTCGGTCGTCATTGCGTTGGTATGCCTGCTCGGGCTGTTCGCGACCGCACAAGTCAGCCAGGTCAATGCCGCCTCGGGAGACATTGCTCGCAGCTGGCTCCCATCCATCCGCAGCCTTGCGAGCATCCAACTACTTCTGTCCCGCGTGCGTGGCGGTGAAGCGCAATTGATTTTCATGAAGTCCGCCGAAGAAATGGCCGCCTACAAGAAGTCGTCGGATGCGCTGGTCATCACGCTGGCGAAGCTGCAAAAGACATATGAAGGTCAGATTTCCAGTGATGCTGAAAGAGACCTCTATCAAGCCGTTGCAACCGGGATTTCCCAGTTTCTGCTCGTGCATCAACGCATCGTCGACCTTGCTCTGTCAGACCAGAAGGCGGAAGCACAGGCATTGAATGTGGGCTCTACTCCAGACTACCGGAAGTTGCTGGGGGCGCTCGACAAGTCCGTGGCGTTCAACGATGAGGGCGTCAAGGCATCCTATGAGACTGCAAACGCCACCTATAGCCACGCAAAGACCGGCATCCTCACGCTGATTGTCTTGTGCGTCCTGAGCGCTGTGGCGCTCTCCATCTATGTATCGAAACAAATCTCGCGCCCGCTCAGACATGCAGTCGGCGTTGCTCAACGTATCGCGCAGGGTGACCTCCGCTCGGAAATTCACGTCGCAGGAAGAGATGAGACCGCCGAGCTCTTGCATGCGCTAAAAGAGATGAACACAAACCTTTCCGCGATGGTCTCCGAGGTACGAAGCGGTACCGATGCCATGACCGTGGCAGCCAGGGAGATTGCAAGCGGGAATCTTGATTTGTCCTCACGCACTGAGCAGCAAGCCAGCTCGCTGGAAGAAACGGCAGCGGCACTGGAACAACTCACCTCCACCGTCGGCAACAACTCCAGCAACGCGCAAGTCGCCAATGACTTGGCGGCATCTGCATCCGAGGTCGCCAGGTCGGGGGGCGATGCCGTGGGCAAAGTCGTAGCGACCATGGGAGCAATCGAATCTTCATCGCAACGTGTCGTCGACATCATTGGTGTGATTGACGGTATTGCATTTCAAACCAATATCCTCGCGCTCAATGCCGCCGTGGAAGCAGCACGCGCCGGCGAACAGGGACGTGGCTTTGCAGTGGTCGCGGCCGAAGTACGAACGCTGGCCAGACGGGCCGCCGACGCCGCCAAAGAAATCAAGGACCTGATTGGCGACTCTGCCGCACAGGTTACTGCTGGCAGCACGCTGGTGGAGCGGGCAGGAACGACCATCAACGGCGTGGTCACCAGTGTTCACAAGGTCACCGAAGTCATTGCGCAAATCAGCGTTGCCAGCAAGGAACAACAGAGTGGCATCGAACAAATCAACGTTGCCGTCAGCCAGATGGACGAGATGACTCAACAGAACGCTGCTTTGGTCGAGGAAGCGGCTGCGGCAGCTCAATCCATGCTTGACCGGGCGACCCATCTATCTCACGTCGTTAGTGCATTCAAGCTTCATGCGACGACCGAAGTCGTTGTATCCCACCCATCGCAAGCAATTGCCGAGGACCACCGACACGCGCAATTGCGCTAGCCAACAGAAACCCTGAAGGAGGAAAACGAAAAGAGCATTGCTCCCAAGGCCCCAACTCGCCTCAAAAAAGACCATTACAAGTATCACCGACCAAAAATCCGGAGGAAAACAATGAAGCAATCCATCTCGAAATTCGTAGCAATCGCCGCCGTTGCAGGCTGCGCCGCCAATGTCGCTCACGCTCAAAGCAGCGTCACCGTCTACGGCATTGTCGACACCAGCGTCAACTACACCAGCAAGGCCCTGATTTCCGGCAGTACCAATACCGGTTCCAAGATGAGCGTAGATTCCGGCGTCAACTCCGGGTCGCGCCTTGGCTTCAAGGGCAGCGAAGATTTGAGCGGCGGTCTAAGCGCCGTCTTCCAGCTCGAAATCGGCTACAAGGCCGACACCGGTGCGTTCGACGGCACGAACAACGGTGTAGCCAACACAAACACCTTATTCCGCCGCCTCTCGGTCGTAGGCTTGAATGGCAATTGGGGTAGCGTCCTGCTGGGCCGCCAGACCGATGCTGTGTATCAGTACAATCAGTGGACCTCCGTCGCGGACTTCGGCGGCATCACTGGTAACGTCGGCCACAACCTGGACCGATTGGAAGGCACCCGCGTTAATAATGCCGTCCGCTACAACTCACCGACGTTTGGCGGCCTGTCCGGCAGCATCCTGTATGGCTTCGGCGAAGTCGCAGGCAGCGGTTCGGCGGGTCAAGCCTTCGGTGCGGGCCTGCAGTATGTCAACGGCCCGCTCGGCGTGTTCACCGCTTACTACCAGTCCAAGCTGAATGCAGATGCAACCGCCACGTCCAGCGACACGGCAACGCTGGTCGCAGGCAATGGAAAAGCCGGGGATATCGCTTTAAAGGTCTTCAACCTGGGGGCAAGCTACCAGGCCGGCCCTGCGCGCTTGTACGGGAACTGGTCGCAAGTGAAGCAACCGCTGGCTACCACCGCAACTGTTCCCGCCAGCGGCGTGCTGCCGACCGGCTACATCATCGGTGGTGCCAATAACAACAAGGCCAACGTCTTCGAACTGGGCGTCAACTATGCAATGACCCCGACACTGGCTCTGATTGGCAGCGTTCAGCGTACCAACCTGAACTATGCTGGCACCAGCAACACCGGCAAGCTGACTCAGCTGAACATCGGCACCATTTATTCGCTGTCCAAGCGCACCGATATCTACACGGTGCTGGCCCATCTGCGTGCGAGCGATACCTACAACCCGGGCGCTGAAGGCACCGCCGCCGGCATGAACAACAACCAGTCCGTCTTCACCGTTGGCCTGCGTCACAAGTTCTAAGCCGTTAGACATCTTCACGTCACTTTGAAGGCCGCGCCACCCTGGCGTGGTCTTCATGATTTTCTCCGCCGGCCCAGACTGTCGTGCGCAAATCCTGCTGCGTCCAGAGACCCGACTTGAATGCGCATGCAAGAAAGAAAATCCCCGGATAACGCAAGGGTGAAATTCCTCTTGACGGATATCATTTCTCAACTCGGTAGGGTGTGCCCAAAACTGGCGCAAAGCCTTAACGGTGTAACGGTGTAACGGTGTAACGGTGTAACGGTGTAACGGTGTAACGGTGTAACGGTGTAACGGTGTAACGGTGTAACGGTGTAACGGTGTAACGCTTGTTACTGCGTTACACCGGCCAATTCGAAGAGTGGGATTTATCTTACGAATTACTTCCGTGCGAAATGCGCACCACGCAAATTCTGCTGGTCCTTAATTTGAGATCCTCACGCCCGCGATCAGGTGCCATTGTGGCATCATAAGAACTGATCCGCCCATAGATTTCGCACACCCTCGATGAGATTGTCACGTGGGACGACCCGAACGAATTATTGGGGATCGCGCCTACGATAGTGATCCGCTCGATCAAAGACTTGCTGCCAAATGCATTGAACGGATCGCCCCACACAAGAGCAATCGAAAAAGAGCGGTCACACAAGACGGCCGGTCGCTGCGCCGATACCGGTGGCGATGGAAGATCGAACGACTGTTTACCTGGCTTAATGCCTTCAAGCGTGTACTTACCCCATGGGAGTGTTGCGCCGATCATTACACAGGCTTCGCTCATCTCGCTTTCTCCATCATCCTCATGCGGCGCTATTTATGAAATGGGTTCTAGTTGTAATCTGAAAGTACGCATTCAGAACTCACTTATCCGGTGGCTTCAAAATTCGTCTCAGGTCACACCTTAGTCCCTATTTCTGACACGACATATTGGGCAAACATTTTGTAATGAACTAGTGGTGGACTCGGCAGCGCCCCTCTCCAAACTTTTCATTTCTAGTAGCTCTTGGGCGAGACATATTTCACGCTCTAACGCTTCCTCGTATAGCCTCTTATAGTGGACAACCTCCTGATGTTTCGT
>NZ_BADI01000354.1:0-978 GCF_000333555.1 Herbaspirillum sp. B65
AATCACCGATACGCGAGCGAACGTGAAGCGACTGCTGCTGCAAAACGTCTGCGACCTGAGCAACAACATGAATGGTCTTCGGTTTCCGTGTTTCGTAAAGTCTGGAAACGCGGAAGTCAGCGCCCTGCACCATTATGTTCCGGATCTGCATCGCAGGATGCTGCTGGCTACCCTGTGGAACACCTACATCTGTATTAACGAAGCGCTGGCATTGACCCTGAGTGATTTTTCTCTGGTCCCGCCGCATCCATACCGCCAGTTGTTTACCCTCACAACGTTCCAGTAACCGGGCATGTTCATCATCAGTAACCCGTATCGTGAGCATCCTCTCTCGTTTCATCGGTATCATTACCCCCATGAACAGAAATCCCCCTTACACGGAGGCATCAGTGACCAAACAGGAAAAAACCGCCCTTAACATGGCCCGCTTTATCAGAAGCCAGACATTAACGCTTCTGGAGAAACTCAACGAGCTGGACGCGGATGAACAGGCAGACATCTGTGAATGCGCTCCCGGACAATCCGCAAGGCGTGGTGGAGCAGTCGATACCGGGCGGGCGCTGCGCACGCGTGCGCCATGCCGGCGCGCATGAACGACTGGGCGATAGCATCTATCCACTGTATCGCCAGTGGTTGCCGCAGAGCGGGGAGGAATTGCGTGATTTCCCGCTGTACTTCCATTACCTGAACCTGCTGCCCGATACGCCACCTGGGGAGTTGCTTACCGATATCTATCTGCCGTTGAAGTAATGCGCCAGCTCTGGAGGCGGCTGGCAGGGCCAGTCAGGAATTTCCCGATGTGATCCAGACTGGCCCTGCTGTACAACGTGTACTGCAAGTATGTCGTTGAATCAGCCGTGTCAAGGATTTCCCCAAGCATGAATTTCCCAGCATCGTCATGATCGACCCCAGCCAGGAGCTGCCGAGCTGGCCCGATTCGCTTGTGGCGGGCGGTCTGCATGCGTCTTTGCGCTGCCC
>NZ_BADI01000353.1:0-1138 GCF_000333555.1 Herbaspirillum sp. B65
ACCAGTGCCGCGCGTGCTGCAGCAAGCAAAGTCCAGTCGTAGCGCGCGCGCGGGGGAATGCAATCGCATGGCTTTCGCGCAGCTGGCGCAGCAGTTCGTGCAGGGCGATGGGTGTGAGTCGCGCGCGCTGCGAAAGGTGTCCAGCAGCAGGTACAGGCGCGACATATGGATGCCCTTGGCGTGCGGATCAGGCAGATCCACCGCCACCTCGGCGCTGGCCGCTACCGTCTTGCCGCTGTCCAGTTGCAGCGGCAGGGCGATGCCGCGCATGCCGACCCATTCCAGCGGCAGCGCGATGGCCGGGCGCTCGTCGCGGGCTACGTCAGGCAGCGGGCTGCGCTGGTTCAACTCGGCCATGCGCATCACTCCCAGGCAGGGAAGGGGTCGGCCATGCGCGCCCAGCCCAGCGGGCCTTGCGCCATCTCGGCGTCCGACAGCAGGCAGGCGTCGAGACGGGCGCGCAGGGCTTGCTGGTCCATCTCGATGCCGATCAAGACCAGCTCCTGGCGGGCGTCGCCCACGTTCTCATCCCATTGCTGCAGGATGAAATCGATGGATTCCTGTTCCTGCGGCCATTGCTCGCGTGGCACTGCGGCCCACCACTTGCCGGCCAGTCCATGGCGGCACACGGCCCCGGCCTGCGACCAGGAGCCGGCATGGGCCGGTCGCGTCGCCAGCCAGAAGAAACCCTTGGAGCGCACCACGCCCGGCCATTCACGGTTGACCAGATCAAAGAAACGCTGTGGATGCATGGGCCGGCGCGCGCGCCAGGCGAAGCTGGTAATGCCGTACTGTTCGGTCTCCGGCACGTGCTCGCCACGCAATTCCTGCAACCAGCCGGGAGCTTGGCTGGCTTGCTCGAAGTCGAACAGACCGGTGTTCAACACCTGGTCCAGCGCAACCTTGCCGAATTGCGCCGTGACCATGCGCGCGCGCGGGTTGAGCTTGTGCAGGATGGCGTGCAGGCGTTCCAGATCGGCCGGCGCGACCAGGTCCAGCTTGTTGGATCACGCGGGCATGGTCACTCACGGATGTGGAGAGATTGCTGTCAGTGGCGTCCCACATGCTATTTCGGGCGATCAGGTAATTGGTGGCGGTGCTGACCACCACGGAAAAGACAACCAGGGCAACGAAGGCG
>NZ_BADI01000352.1:0-2380 GCF_000333555.1 Herbaspirillum sp. B65
GCCTGGGACGGCGATGTGCTGGTCGGCGTGGCGCGTTGCGTGACCGATTTCGTCTACGCTTGCTATATGTCGGAACTGGCCGTGGATGAGCGCTACCAGCGCCAGGGCATCGGCAAGGAACTCATCCGCGCTGCTCGCAGCCGCCTCGGGCCGCGTTGCCGCCTGCGCCTGCTGGCCGCACCCGATGCCACCGATTACTACAGTCATATCGGCTTCGCCCACAGCCCGCGTTGCTGGGAGCTTACGCCCGGGCATGAACTGAAATAATGCTATAAATCATTTATCAAGATACGCCATGATGGAAATACTCGCCTTTGCCCCGCAACACGCCCAGGGCGTGGTCGACCTCATCCTGCCCATCCAGCAACAGGAGTTCGACATTCCTATCACGCTGGAGGGCCAGCCGGATCTGAAGGATATCGCCGGCTTCTACCAGAAGGGCTTGGGCAATTTCTGGGTGGCGCTCGATGCCGGCAAGGTGGTGGGAAGCATTTCCCTGCTCGACATCGGCAACCAGCAGGTGGCGCTGCGCAAGATGTTCGTGGCCGCCAGCCATCGCGGCAAGGAGCATGGCACTGCTGTGCGCCTGCTGGAGGGGGCGCTGGCCTGGGCCAGGGAGCAGGGCGTGCACCAGGTCTTTCTCGGCACTACCGCCAAGTTCCTGGCGGCACATCGCTTCTATGAAAAGAATGGCTTCCGCTTGATCGAAAAGAGCGACCTGCCCGCCGCCTTCCCGGTGATGGTGGTCGACACGCGCTTCTACGCGCTGGATTGCTGAAGCCTTTTCAAAGCTTGCGCTGACTGTCTTCGCCGAAGTAGAACCATTCATTTCCCGGCAAGGCGCGCGGGTTGGGGAAGACGATATAGCCGGCAGCAGGCGCGATGACAGCCTGGCCGTCATGCCGATGGCCGATCACTTCACCCTGCTGCACGCGGTCGAAGCTGGACCAGTCGCGGCTGAAGCGGTCTTGCGGGTGGTCCATGTCGATCACGTCGACCAGCCGGATAAGCTGGATATCGGCCACCGGGGGCTGCAGCGGCAGGTCGATCATGTCATGCAGGGCCAGCGTCTGCAGGATGGCTCGGTAGGCCACCTCGGGGGCTTGCGGGTCATCGTGCTGGCCGCATTCCAGCGTCACACCATACAAGCCCTTGCTGCGCGCATATTCGGTGGTGCCCACGCCATACTGGCGGTCCAGCAGGTCGGGGGACACGGCGCGCCCCTGCTGGCGGCGCCGTTCCACGCCGCGCACATAGGCGCCCATCCATCCTTCCACTACACGTTGGCAACCCAGGTGTGCCACCATGCGCTGTTCGGCTGTCGCCTGGGCGAAGGGTTCGATGTCATCGTGGTTGTCTTCCGGTCCCAGCATGGCGAAGGGCTGGCCGCCGGTGTGGAAGGAGTGCAGGTCCAGCAGGATGTCATGCGCATCAATCCAAGGGCAGAGCAGGTTGCAGAGCTGGTCTTCGAAATTGGCGGGGGCCGGATGCGCACGCAGATTGCGATTCAGGTTGCGCTCCCCCTGGCGCTGCTGCAATTGGTAGGCCAGCGGATTGGTGACCGGCACCAGCGTGAGCAAGCCGCGCCGGATGCGCAGCCGGCCGCTGTCGAGTTCGCGTTGCAGGCGGCCGATGGCCTGGGTGCCGCAGGTTTCATTGCCATGCACCGCCCCCAGGATCAGCAGGCGCGGACCAGGGGAGAAGGCGGCATATTGCAGGCGCTGCAGGGAAGAAGGAAAGGGAGCGGACATGATGGGCAGCTTGGATACACAAGAACACGAAAGCGGCAACGATACCCCGGTTCGGGGTAGGCTGCCACTGCCCTCCCGCACCATGGACAAGTTTCGTCTGCCGCATTAACGCACGCGGTCTTGCCAGCCTGGCGTGGCAGTGGCTGCCACGGCGTCGTGGGCATGAAGGCTTTCGAAGTGGGCCACCCGTACCGCGCAAGCGCCAAAGCGGGTTTCCAGCGCCTGCCGCAGGCGCCGTGCGGCATCTTCCACGTACATCAGGTTGGCACCATTGGCCAGCGCGAAGGCTTGTTCATCGGCACGCCGCACCGCCGTCTGCACTGCCGTGCCCAGGGCCGCTTCGGCGGTATCGATCAGGGCGGCAATGGGTAGCTGCTCGGCCTTGGGCGACACATTGATGCTGAGTTCGGCTTGGCTGCGCTGGCTATGCGGCGTGGCCAGGCTGGCGTTGCGCTGCAGCCAGGCCAGGGCGGCTTCGCGCTCGATGGCCGATTGCCCGGCGAAAGCCTGGGCGAAGGCATCCTGCAGCGCCTGGCGCGACAAGGCGGCCGAACAGGGGCAGGTGGAGGAATAGGCGATGCTCACCCGCAGACTGATCTCCAGCACATCGTCATGCAATTCGGCGACAG
>NZ_BADI01000351.1:0-1699 GCF_000333555.1 Herbaspirillum sp. B65
ATTGCGCGGCGGCATGACGGTCATCAGATGGGGTTCTCGAAAATGTTGCCAAGCATTGTACCGCGTGAAATCATTTTTGTTATTAGCACCAAACACTTTTTCTATTTCCAAAAGACAATACATGCTCGACCCCATGCGNATCCCGCACCCGTCCCCCCTCGTGGCCGCCAACCGCACCGTGTTCTTCGTCTCCGACGGCACCGGGATCACGGCGGAGACCTTCGGGCACTCGGTGTTAAGCCAGTTCGAGCTGCGTTTCAAGCAGGTGCGCCTGCCCTTCATCGACACCCTGGAAAAGGCGCATGACGCCACCCGCAAGATCAACGAAGCCTATTCTGTGGATGGCAAGCTGCCCATCGTCTTTTCTACCCTGGTGAAGTCGGAGCTGTCCTCGGTGATCCGGCGCGCCAAGGCCATGCACATGGACCTGTTCCAGACCTTCGTGGAGCCGCTGGAGCAGGAGCTGGAAATGAAGTCCACCCACACCATCGGCCGCAGCCACAACACCACCGACTCCGAGGAATACCGCAACCGCATCGAAGCCATCAACTTCTCGCTGGCGCACGATGACGGACAATCCAACAAGAACCTCTCGGAAGCGGATGTGATCCTGGTGGGCGTGTCGCGCTCGGGCAAGACCCCCACCAGCCTGTACCTGGCCATGCAGTTCGGCATCAAGTGCGCCAACTATCCGCTGATCCCGGAAGACTTCGAGCGCGAAAAACTGCCCAGCGGGCTGGTGATGCACAAGAAGAAGATCTTCGGCCTCACCATTGCCGCCGAACGGCTCTCGGAAGTACGCAACGAGCGTCGTCCGGGCAGCAAGTACGCGGCGCTGGAAAATTGCCGCTATGAAATCAATGAGGCCGAGAAGATGATGCGGCGCGAAGGCATCCGCTGGATGTCCTCCACCACCAAGTCGATCGAGGAAATCGCCGCCACCATCCTGCAGGAAATCAAGCTGGAGACGCGCTGAGCGAAAGTCGGCGGGAAAATTCACTCCGTACCCGCGTGCGCTTCCTGGGGCCGTTGATGGTGGTCTCCATGGTGAAGAAATCTTCACTATGGGCTGTATACACCGCGTTATAGCAATCCGCGCCGCACAGGTGATCGGCGGCCGGCACCAGTTCTCCCCCTTGCAGCAGGTAGTCCTGGTAAGGCTGGCCGATGCGCTCGCCATCGGCGAACAGCACCGCCAGGCGATCTGCGCCGAAGCGATAGTCAAAGACGCGGGAAAACGGGATCAGACGGTCAGGCGCCCCGACCATGCGCAACTGGCCATGCTCGCGATAGATCAACTGGCCAGGGAGCGTGCCGGCAGTGAAGCTCAGTTCACCAGTCGCCGTAGCCTGGGGGGTGTCGCTGCCCTCCCAGATGGTCCGGGTGAAGGTCCATTCCCCCAGGAAGTAATCGGCCATGGCGGCCATGTCGCGTGGCGGGAAAACGGCCATGGTGGGCGTCGCCGTCAACGCCCGACGGTGCGCTGACGCAGTTGTTCGAACAGGCAGACCGCAGCAGCGGCAGCGACGTTGAGCGACTCCATCTCGCCCAGATGCGGGATCACCACTTCATGCGTGGCCGCGTCCCTGCAGGCCGCTGACACCCCTTGCCCTTCATGCCCCAGCAGCCAAGCCACGGGACGGNACAGGTCGCAGTCATAGATGGTCTGGGCCGCGTGCGAGCTGGTGGCCAGCAAGGG
>NZ_BADI01000350.1:0-285 GCF_000333555.1 Herbaspirillum sp. B65
CTCACCAGGTGGGCTTCGTAGGGCAGGCCGGTTTCTTCCAGCATGATCGAGACCTTCACGCCATTGGGCGTGGGCAGCGAATACAACTGGATGCGCTCGGGATGTTGCGCCGGCCATTTCTGGTTGATCGGGAAGGTTGTCTTGGCGTGTGGCTTTTCTGGTTTTTATGTCTGGCGTAGTCTGCACGGATTACTGTCCTGCGCTCTAGCTTAATTGTGTTCTTTCTCCGGTCGGAACGGAGCGCCGGGGGCGGCCCGGCAGCCGCTCACTTTCTTTGGCCCGCCA
>NZ_BADI01000349.1:0-3984 GCF_000333555.1 Herbaspirillum sp. B65
TGGCGGGGATTGAGCTGCGCCTGGACCGTGGCGCAGAATAGCTCGTCCGAGGCCCCCGCTCCTACGACTGCCACGCCGACTGCTGCCGCGACCACTGCTGCGACCGCAGCGACCACGCCGGCAGCCCCTGTCGCCGTCCATCCCGGCAAATCTGCCAACGCCACCAAATCCACGGCCCGCAAGTCCGAGAACAAGCTGGCCTGGGCCAACCTGTCGCCGGCCCAGCATCAGGCCCTGGAGCCGCTGACCGGCGAATGGCCGCGCATGAGCGAGCTGCAGAAGGAAAAATGGCTGGAGATCGGCAAGCGTTACGCCAGGATGAAGCCAGAGGAGCAGGCCCGCCTGCACGAGCGGATGCGCGACTGGGTCAAGCTGACCCCGGCCGAACGCAGCACCGCGCGCACCAACTATGCCCGTGCCAAGAAGCTGGACGCGGAAGAAAAGCACGAACAATGGGCCAAGTACCAGCAACTCTCGGCCGAACAAAAGAAGAAGCTGGCCGAAGCCAAGCTGCCCAAGCGCGTTGCCAAGCTGCCAACTTCGCCCTCGGCAGCGGCACCGACCATCCAGTTGCCGGCCGAAGCCATGGATCGCCCCTTGCCGGTCGTGCCGGCCCCGACTCCGGCTGCCGCCCCGGCCCCGGCACTGGTTCCTGGCTCGCAAGCCACGCCGGTGCCGGCCATGGCCCCCACTGCGTCAGCACCCGCACCGACCGCAGTGGCCGTCAGTGCCGCCGCAACGCCCGTGGCAGCGGTGGTCAGCGACACCAAGTAAGACGTCCGGCTGCACCGCCATTCTTTCGCAAAGACCATCCTATGCCGCCTCCTCTGGCGGCCTATTTGTTTATCGCCCGCACATGGCGGCGTGACTGACTGTGCCCCTCCCGATATTGCGCTGGCTCAAGTTGCACCATAGGCAATCCGCCCTGATTGCTTTACCATCTGCCGGCGATTGCCGCCCCTTCATCCAACCATTAGCAGAACTGAAGAAGCACAGAACAAGCACCATGTCCGAACTCACCACGCCCTCGCTACGCCGCCGCCTCAGCAGCATGTTGTACGAATCGATGCTGCTCTTCGGCGTGCTGTTCATGTCGGGCTGGCTGTTTTCCACGCTGCTGCAGCAGCGCAACGCGCTCTACCTGCGCCATGCGCTGGAGTTCTGGCTGTTCCTGGTGCTGGGGGTGTATTTCATCTGGTTCTGGACCCACGGCGGCCAGACCCTGGCCATGAAGACCTGGCGCTTCAAGGTGGTGGATCGCGCCGGCCAGCCGCTGGGCCGGGGCCGCGCCGCGCTGCGCTTCCTGCTGGCCTGGCTATGGATCTTGCCGGGCCTGGCGCTGGCGTCGGTACTGCGGGGTCACCCTTGGCTGCTGGTACTGATTCCGGCCGCCAACATCGTGCTCTGGGCATTGACCTCGCGCCTGGACCCGCACGGCCAGTTCCTGCATGACCGCCTGGCCGGCACCCGCCTGGTCGATGTCATCCAAGCGCCCAAGGCCAGCACGAAGACTCCGAGCGCCGACGCGAATTCATGAAGCAGACATGAGCGCCAGCTCGCGCTCTGTTATGCTCTCGGGCAAACCCATGCGCCCGCATGACCGCCCACCCGCTCGCACCGGACTTTCGCCCGCATGATTTCACGCATCTCCAGAACCCTGCTCCTCATCCAGTTCGGCATTGCGATCCTGTTCTACTTCCTGTTGCGCCATTTCGACTGGCCCATCCTGGCGGCCGTGGCCGGCGGCCTGCTGATCGTCTTGCTGCTGCGCGCCCAGATCACCGCCAACAGTTTCTTCCTGACCTGGCCCTATCGCGGCCGCACCTCCAACCCGGTGGAAATCACCTGGCTGCAGATTGCCACCCTGTTCCTGCGCGAATACCGCGCCACCATGCTGTGCTCGTCCTGGGCCATGCCCTTCCTGCGCTTCGACCAGTTCACCTTTCCCGACACCACCTCGCTACCGGTACTGCTGATCCACGGCTATGGCTGCAACAGCGGCTACTGGCGCTGGATGAGCCTGGAGCTGCGCGAAGCCCACATCACCCACTACGCGCTGGACATGGAACCGGTGTTCGGCAGCATCGATGACTACGCGCCGCTGGTCCACGCCGCCGTCCAGCGCGTGCTGGCCGAGACCGGGCAGAAAAAGATCGTGATTGTCGCCCACAGCATGGGGCGGCTGGNCGCACGCGCCTACCTGCGCGACCACNGCTGCGACAGCGTGGCGCGCGTCATCACGCTGGGCTTGCCGCACCACGCACGGCCATCGCCAATTTCGCAATCGGCATAAATTGCGGCGAATGAACTGCTGGGCCGCTATGAGAAGGGACGCCAGCAGCGAATGGCTGCAAAGCTGGCCGCCACCGAAGAAGCCGATGCCCTGGGCCACATCGTGTCGATCTATCCCCATCACGACAACATCATCTCGCCGCAGAGCTCGGCCCACNTGGAGGGCGCCTGGAACATCCCGGTCATCGGTATCGGCCACGTGGCGCTGGCGCTGGAACCCTCGATCCAGAAGATGGTGATCGACCTGATCCACAACGCCCGCGAATAGGGGCCGCAGACGGCACAATGCCGTCCGGCATGAGCGGGATGGCATTGTGCCGGGTACACCGGTCAGTCGCAGCAGCCCCACGCCCGGCGCTGGCTGCGCATGACGATTACTTCTTGGAAGCGTCCTGCAGCTTCTGTCCGGCCTCTTGCATCTTTTCACCGGTCTTCTGGGCCAGGTCCTTGGCGCCTTCTTTGGTCTTTTCGTAAGCTTCCTGGGCATCGGCCTTGGCCTTGTCGAGGGCGCTATCGAGCTTGGAGCCGGACTCGGTGGTCTGGTCCTTGGCTTGGCCGGTCACCTCATCGAGCTTCTTGCCGGCATCCTGCACGGCACCGTCGATCTTCTTGCCCAGAGCTTCGGCCGGGCCCGGCTCTTCCTTCTTCTGGCAGGCAGCCAGCATGGAAATGGCGGCAACGCTCACGGTCAGGCCCGCCAGCAGTTTGGAAATCTTGTTCATGTTGTCATCCTTTCCCTTCATATCAGCGATCCCGAGACGTCGGGATTCGGGGTGACGATAGCACAACAGCCCGGCCCCGCCCGCTGCTGCGAAATTTGCTTACATTTCTTGCAAATTCAGGTAACTGTGCCGATCATCGCGAAATATCACTGAACATCAGCATTTCCTCATCCGAAAAACCGGCCGCACGCCGCGCCTCCAGGTTGAACGGCCCGCGCAAGGGCGGCGCCCGGTGACGCTGGCACAGTTCGGCGAAGGTAGCCACCGGCTCCAGTTGGCGCTGCTCGCACAGCCAATGGAACCAGCGATTGCCGATCAGCACATGGCCGACTTCATCGCGCATGATGATGTCCAGTATCTCGGCAGCCGCCACATCGCCGGCCTGCGCCAGCTTGGCGCGCACCGGCGGCGCCGCATCCAGCCCGCGCGCCTCCAATGTACGCGGCACCAGGGCGATGCGCGCCAGCACGTCACCCTTGGTGGACTCGGCCATGTCCCACAGCGCATTGTGGGCGGTGAAGTCGCCATAGGCATGGCCGAGTGTCTGCAGATGATCGGCCAGCAAGCTGAAGTGATAGGCTTCCTCATCGGCCACCTGCAACCAGTCGGCGTAGAAGTCGCGCGGCATCCCGGCAAAGCGCCAGACCGCGTCCAGCGCCAGGTTGATGGCATTGAACTCGATATGCGCCAACGCATGGATCAGCGCCGCCCGGCCCTCGGGCGTGCCCATGGAACGATGCTTGACCTGCAACGGCGGCACCAGCTCGGGTTGCGCCGGACGACCAGGGATGCCGTTGCCGGCTTCGCTGGCGGCCAGGTCGGCGTTCTCCAGCGGCAAGTCGCCCGCCTGCCAGGCCGCTCGCAAAGCCCGAACAAAAGTACACTTGGCATCAGGACTGGTTTCTTTCAGGCAAGACAGGGCGCCGCTACGCAGGCCGGTGAAGGAAAAAACTTCATCTGGGGACGATAC
>NZ_BADI01000348.1:0-1638 GCF_000333555.1 Herbaspirillum sp. B65
AGAGCCGGGGCAGCAGCAGGAGCAGATACAGGCGCAGCAGCGGGAGCAGCGGCAGGCGCACCACCTGCGGCTTCGATGGTGGCGATGATGCTGCCCTTGGACACCTTGTCACCCAGCTTGACCTTCAGTTCCTTGATCACGCCGGCGTGGCTGGAGGGGATCTCCATGCTGGCCTTGTCGGATTCCACGGTCAACAGCGATTGCTCGGCCTTGACGGTGTCACCCACCTTGACCATCACTTCGATGACTTCCACTTCCTTGAAGTCGCCGATATCCGGGACTTCGATCTCGACGCTACCGCCGGCAGCGGCGGCCGGTGCAGCAACAGGGGCCGGGGCCGAAGCCTGAGCAGCCGCGGGCGCAGCGGCGGCCGCTTGCGGTGCGGCCGCAGGCGCAGCAGCAGCGCCCTCGCCTTCGACGATCACCAGCAGCGAACCTTCGGCGACCTTGTCACCGACCTTGACCTTGATTTCCTTGACCACGCCGGCTTGGCTGGACGGAATTTCCATGCTGGCCTTGTCGGATTCGACCGTGATCAGCGACTGGTCGACCTTGATCGTATCGCCGACCTTGACCATCACCTCAATGACTTCGACTTCCTTGAAATCGCCGATGTCCGGGACTTTTACTTCGACTTGACTCATCTGATGCGCTCCGTTGTTCTGTTCCCAGGCGCTGTGCCGGGAGAAGTATTCGCTTGGAGAAGGTGCTGCCGGGGCAGCGGATCTTCCCGTTGGGGTGGCAGTTCCAGACACGACACATCCCCGCGATCAGCAGGCTGAGGCGGGGATGGTCGGTCAGGTAGCTCTTACAGGGTCACCGGGTTGGGCTTGTTGGGATCGATGCCGTACTTGGTGATGGCTTGCGCCACCACTTCCGGCTTGATCTTGCCTTCATCGGCCAGCGACTTCAGGGCGGCCACGGTCACGAAGTAACGGTTCACTTCGAAGAACTCACGCAGCTTGGCGCGGGTATCCGAACGGCCGAAACCGTCGGTGCCCAGCACCTTGTAGGAACGGCCCTTGGGCACGAAGGCACGGACCTGCTCGGCGTAGGTGCGCATGTAGTCGGTGGAAACCACGATGGGGCCTTCGCTGCCTTCCAGCGATTGCTCGAAGTAGCTCTTCTTGGGCGCTTCGGCCGGGTGCAGCATGTTCCAGCGTTCCACGTCCTGGCCATCGCGGGCCAGCAGGGTGAAGGACGGTGCGGACCAGACGTCGGCGTCGACCTTCCAGTCATCACGCAGCAGGTCGGCCGCAGCGATGACTTCACGCAGGATGGTGCCCGAACCCAGCAGTTGCACGCGCAGCTGGTTTTGCTTGCCGCCTTCGTTCAACAGATACAGGCCCTTGACGATGCCCTCTTCCTG
The DNA here is from genome assembly GCF_000333555.1 of Herbaspirillum sp. B65. Classification (NCBI taxonomy): domain Bacteria; kingdom Pseudomonadati; phylum Pseudomonadota; class Betaproteobacteria; order Burkholderiales; family Oxalobacteraceae; genus Herbaspirillum; species Herbaspirillum sp. B65. The sequence goes on from NZ_BADI01000348.1 coordinate 1,370, forward strand.
GCCCGGCTTGATGCCCGGATGGCCGTAGTTCTCGTTCATCACGGTGATGTAGTAGAACACGTCTTCCTGGTTGGCCACCATGCGGCGCAGGCCGTCATGGATGATCACGGCCACTTCGTGGGCGAAGGTCGGATCGTAGGGAACGCAGTTGGGGATGGCCGAGGCGAACACATGGCTGTGACCGTCTTCGTGCTGCAGGCCTTTTCACGTTCAGGTGGTACGACCGGGCGTGCCGCCGATCANGAAGCCGCGGGCGCGCATGTCACCGG
>NZ_BADI01000347.1:0-4861 GCF_000333555.1 Herbaspirillum sp. B65
TTAGGGGACCGACAATGAGCAAGGAACATGCCCGTCGGCCTGGGGTACATTCGTTGCCTGTGCTGACTCCAGTTTTGCGAGAAACCATCATGTCCCTTGTCGCGGCCGACGGCCCTGCCCTGTTCGTCATCAATCCCAATAGTACGGCTGCCGTCACGCACGGCATCGAGGCAGCCATGGCGCCGCTGCGCATGGCCGGTGGTCCGGTCATCGAATGCCTGTCGCTGTCCTCGGGCCCGCCTGGCATCCAGACCCAGCAGGATGTGGACAGCGTGGCTCCCCAGTTGGTCTCGCTGGCGCGCTCCTTGCGCGCCCGTGCGGCTGCCTTCGTGATCGCCTGCTACTCCGATCCCGGCCTGTATGCGGTGCGCGAGGCGGTGGACGTGCCGGTGCTGGGCATCATGGAAAGCGGTGTACTGACGGCCCTGACGCTGGGCCAGCGCTTCGGCGTCATCGCCATCCTGCCGGGCTCGATCCCGCGCCATCTGCGCGCCTACGGGGCGATGGGCGTGCAATCGCGGCTGGCGGGCGAACTGGCCATCGGCCTGAATGTGACCGAACTGGCCGATTACAACCGCACCCTGGCGCGCATGTGTGAAGTCGGCCTGCGCCTGCGGGATACCCATGGCGCCGACGTGATCGTCATGGGGTGCGCCGGCATGGCGGTCTATCGGGACGCCTTGCAGGAAGCACTGGGCATACCGGTGGTCGAACCCAGCCAGGCGGCAGCCGCCATGGCGATCGGCCGCATCAAGATGAACTGGCATGGCGCCTGAGGACCGATATGAATGAAAATACCCAGCAACTGATCCAGCAGCTGCGCAGCATCGTCGGCGACGCGGGACTGGTCACGGCGGCCGAGGAGCAGGCTTCGTATGTGAAGGATTGGCTCAATAAATGGCATGGCCGTGTCGCCGTGGTGGTGCGCCCGGCCGACACCGCGCAAACTGCCGAGGTAGTACGCCTATGCCACCAGACCCACACCCCCATCGTCACCCAGGGCGGCAATACCGGCATGAGTGGCGGCGCCACGCCCGACGACAGTGGCGCCCAGGTGATTGTCTCGACCACCCGCATGAACCGCATCCGTGCGGTGGACCCCATCAACAACACCATGACGGTGGACGCCGGCGTGCTCCTGGCCCATGCGCAGGAAGCGGCACGCGCCGCGGGGCGCTACTTCCCGCTCAGCCTGGGTGCCGAAGGCAGTTGCACCGTCGGCGGCAACCTGGCCACCAACGCCGGCGGGATTGCGGTACTGCGCTTTGGCAACATGCGCGAGCTGGCACTGGGGCTGGAAGTGGTACTGCCGGACGGGCGCGTGTGGAATGGCTTGCGCGGCCTGCGCAAGGACAACACCGGCTACGACCTGCGCGACCTCTTCATCGGCTCCGAAGGCACGCTGGGGGTGATCACCGGAGCCGTGCTGAAACTGTTTTCGCAACCGCACGCCCGCGCCACCGCTTGGGTCGGCAGCGACAGCCTGGCGCAGCTGGCCGAGTTGCTGGCACGCACGCGGGCGCGCTGCGGTGACCGGCTGGTGGCCTTCGAGATGATGTCGGCAGCTTCCTTGGCGCTGGTGCTGCAGCACGTGACCGACACCCGCGCACCGCTGGCACAGCCGGCTCGCTACAACGCGCTGATCGAACTGGCCGATACCGAGGACGTGGGCTTGCAGGCCATGCTGGAAGAGCTGCTCGGACAGGCCATGGAGGATGGGCTGGTCGGCGACGCCATGCTTTGCACCAGCAGCACGCAGGCGGCGGCGCTATGGAAAATCCGGGAGGGTATCTCGCAGGCGCAGGTGCGGGCCGGCAAGGTCATCAAGCACGACATCGCGCTACCGATCTCGGCCATTGCCGGTTTCGTGGACGAGGCTGAAGCGCTCATCTCTGGGTGTGGACTACAGGCCGAGATCATCAACTTCGGTCACCTGGGCGATGGCAACCTGCACTTCAATGTGATGATCCCGCTTTCCTCCTCGTATGAAGAGGTCAAGCAGGCCACGCTGCAACTGAACCGGCTGGTGCATGATCTGGTGACCGCGCAACAAGGCAGCATCAGCGCCGAACATGGTGTGGGGCAATTGCGGCGCGACGAACTGCAACACTACAAGTCGCCGCTGGAGATGGAACTGATGTTGCGCATCAAGCAGGCGTTTGATCCGAACCTGATCATGAATCCGGGGAAGTTGCTGTAGACGATCAAGCAGGCGCGCATGAGCATGAAAAAAATGGCGGACCCGAAGGCCCGCCATTTTTTGCTGCTGCCGAACGCTGATTACTTCTTGCGCTGCGGCGGCAAGTCGGTGCAATGCCCTTCGGCCACTTCCGCCGCCATGCCCAGGGACTCGCCCAGGGTCGGGTGCGGGTGGATGGTCTTGCCGATATCGACCGCATCGGCGCCCATCTCGATGGCCAAGGCCACTTCGCCGATCATGTCGCCGGCGTGGGTGCCGACGATGCCGCCACCGATGACGCGATGGGTCTCGGCATCAAACAGCAGCTTGGTGAAGCCTTCCGAACGGCCATTGGCCACGGCGCGACCGGAAGCGGCCCACGGGAAGTGGCCCTTCTCGATCTTGATGCCCTTTGCCTTGGCTTCGTCTTCGGTCACGCCGACCCATGCCACTTCCGGATCGGTATACGCCACCGAAGGAATGACGCTGGCGTCGAAGAAGCTCTTCTCGCCGGCAATCGCTTCGGCCGCTACGTGGCCTTCATGCACCGCCTTGTGCGCCAGCATGGGCTGGCCCACCAGGTCGCCGATGGCGAAGATGTGCGGGACGTTGGTGCGCATCTGCTTGTCGACAGCGATGAAACCGCGATCCGAGACGATCACGCCAGCCTTGTCGGCCGACAGCTTCTTGCCGTTCGGGCTGCGGCCCACGGCCACCAGCACCAGGTCGTACAGTTGCGGCTCAGGTGCGGTGGCACCGGCTTCAGCGGCTTCGAAAGTCACCTTGATGCCTTCGGGCAGAGCTTCCACGGCCACGGTCTTGGTCTTGACCATGACGTTGTCGAAGCGCTTCTCGTTGAACTTCTGCCAGACCTTGACCATGTCGCGGTCCGCACCTTGCATCAGACCGTCCATCATCTCGACCACGTCGATGCGCGCGCCCAGGGTGGAATAGACGGTGGCCATTTCCAGACCGATGATGCCGCCGCCGATGACCAGCATACGCTTGGGTACCTGGCGCAGTTCGAGTGCACCGGTCGAATCGACGATGCGCGGATCCTGAGGGACGAAGGGCAGGTTCACCACCGAGGAACCGGCAGCGATGATGGCGTGCTTGAACTGCACCACCTTCTTGCTGCCATCCGCGGCGGTGACTTCGATATGGTTGGGGCCGGCGAACTGGCCCTCGCCATTGACCACCTGCACCTTGCGCGCCTTGGCCATGCCGGCCAGGCCACCGGTCATGGTGCCGATCACCTTGTCCTTGTAGGCGCGCAGCTTGTCGATGTCGATCTCGGGCTTGCCGAAGGTCACACCGTGCGACGCCATGGCGGCAGTCTCGTCGATCACGGCCGCCACGTGCAGCAGCGCCTTGGAGGGGATGCAGCCGACGTTGAGGCAGACGCCACCGAGCGTGGCTTCACGTTCGACGATGACGGTGTTCAGGCCCAGGTCGGCGGCACGGAAAGCGGCCGAGTAACCACCGGGGCCACCACCGAGGACCATCACGTCGCACTGCACGTCGGCGCTGCCGCCGAAGCTGGCAGCCGTCGGTGCAGCAACGGGAGCTGCGGCAGCGGCAGGCGCGGCAGCAGCCGGTGCGGGCGCCGCAGCAGGTGCCGGGGCGGCTGCGGCTTCGCCGGCAGCTTCTACCATCAACAGCAGCGAACCTTCGGCGACCTTGTCACCGACCTTGACCTTGACTTCCTTGACCACGCCAGCTTGGCTGGACGGGATTTCCATGCTGGCCTTGTCGGATTCGACCGTGATCAGCGATTGATCCACCTTGATGGTGTCGCCGACCTTGACCATCACCTCGATGACTTCGACTTCCTTGAAATCCCCGATATCGGGGACCTTGACTTCAGAGAGACTCATTGTCCTGACTCCGTAATGTTCGGTGGTGGCTTACAGCAACGACTTGCGCAGATCGCCCAGCACTTCGGCCAGGTAGGCCGAGAAGCGCGCGCCCATGGCGCCATCGATGACGCGGTGGTCATAGGACAGCGAGGTCGGCAGCATCAGGCGCGGCACGAACTGCTTGCCATCCCACACCGGCTTGGTGATCGACTTGGACAGGCCCAGGATGGCCACTTCCGGCGCATTGATGATGGGCGTGAAGGCGGTACCGCCAATGCCACCCAGCGAGGAAATGGTGAAGGTCGCGCCTTGCATGTCGGCCGGCTTCAACTTGCCGTCGCGGGCTTGTGCGGACAGTTCGCCCATTTCGGTAGCGATCTGGCCGATGCTCTTCTGGTCGGCGTTCTTGATGACCGGCACCACCAGGCCATTCGGGGTATCGGCGGCGAAGCCGATGTTGTAGTACTTCTTGAGGATCAGGTTCTCGCCCTTCTCGTCCAGGGACGCATTGAAGGCCGGGAATTTCTTCAGGGCCGAGACACTGGCCTTGATGACGAACGCCAGCATGGTCAGCTTGACCGGCGACTTGGCCTTGGCGAAAGCGTCGTTGGAGGTCTTGCGGAATTCTTCCAGCTCGGTGACATCGGCTTCGTCGAACTGCGTCACGTGGGGGATCATCACCCAGTTGCGATGCAGGTTGGGGCCGCTGATCTTCTTGATGCGCGACAGCGCTTGCAGTTCGGTCTCGCCGAACTTGCTGAAGTCCAGCGACGGCCACGGCAGCAGGTTCATACCCGCGCCGCTGCCATTGGTGGCAAGTGCG
>NZ_BADI01000346.1:0-1415 GCF_000333555.1 Herbaspirillum sp. B65
AAGCTCGTACCGAAAAAAGTAGGCGGTCACCTGCCCGTTTTAGGATGGGTAACGACTCGCTCAATGGCATGGGCGTCATCGCGTGAGCATAGATTTGTAACTCGTAAGACAGGCAACGTGAGCTTATTGCAGCGCCTTACGCGCGCAGTGCTGCCCTGCGAAGAAGATTTTCCCATTAGCAATTATCAGTTAAACAACTCCCCCCCAACCCTGGTTGTTACCGCTGGATGAAGCACATAGAATGCGTTAATACAATTTGTATTGAAAATCAATCCTTTAACATGCATTTATAAGATCGAAGCACTATATTTTATTTTTTGATTTGCATATGTATGCCATACAAAACATTATAGCGGAACTTTATGAAAAAAGAAACCATCGAGATTGATGAGGATGCCATCCGAGAAGTTTTTGGGGCGAATCTCAGGATTGCGCGGTCGAGGCGCGGGTTCTCGCAAACCGATTTGGCGGAGCGCGCAGGAGTGCAACGCTTAGCTGTAAGCACTACCGAGCGCGGGGAGCACAACATCACATTTAAAGTCTTGGTAAGGCTGTGTCTAGCGGCCGGCTATCATCCCTGTGAGCTATTGAATCCCAATTTCCTCCAAGTTTCATCGCGTGGCCCCACGTATAGCTATAAAGAACCTGGTGAAGACAGCGCTTCATAGAGGTTTGAGATGGTGCTTACGGAAACGTCTAGATAGACTCAAGTCAACGCTTCCAGCTCTCGGTGGGCTCTTCCGAGTCCCCTAAGCGAAAATTCCGGTGCCTGCGGAAGGTAGCCACTCAGTCATATGACCTCTCGTACCCTAGTTCTCTTAAGCCCAGGAAGATCTGTTTCAGGATCTTTCTTTGTCTCCGAGATTGGATCGGCTCAGCCTGTTATCTACGACGGCAGAACTCCCCATAGACATTTTTACGAGATCGTCGCTGAAGATCAAATAGTAGGTATGACGCGTAAGGCATATAAAAGCTGCGAACTGCTTGCCAGCTTTCTGTTTGCGTATGGCGAGGACTTCGACAAGCCGCAGGCGGTAGCTCTTATATGTGTATAGTTCTGCCCAAATCTAAAGTGGAACTACATGAAGTAGTGTTATCCCAAATAAACTGACGGAAAAATGATCCAAAAAATCGATGGCAAGAATATTCAAAAAAATTTCTACTGCATCGGTTGCAGTTTTTATTGTGATGCTGGTTGGTGCTCTACTCGGTTTCGTTATTGCCTATCTAGCCCAACTTTTGTCCCCTGGTCTCACTGAAAGCATTCTTGATTCGCTCCATGTAACCGTCCCTCACCAAGGAAATTGGCAGTTTCCATTGCTATGCAATTTTCTTTCGGACAGCTGCAGCTTTGTCATTTTCCATCGTCGCAATTGCATCTCTTCTTCTTCCTACTACGATAGAGATGAGGCGTC
>NZ_BADI01000345.1:0-2507 GCF_000333555.1 Herbaspirillum sp. B65
TTCGACCCAGCTCTTTCTATAGCAAAAGAAGAGATATCTGCTCTTCTTTCCAGCTAGAAGATATTCTCTCAGTTTCAGAAACTCCTTAAAAAAACCGAGGTATTGATTTGTGAGATGGAAGTGGACCAGACGGTTTTTCGCCCGAACTTTGATTTCATGAAAGCCTTGCTGCGGCCCTCTAGACGGGGATTCCTCATTCCATTTGATGTTTCTTGCGACTGCAAGATTCATTCCTGTCGCAGCTAGGAACATCATGAAGAAAACGTCGCAGGCCATCGTTGCGAGGTTTCGGCGATATATATGCTGAGGATCCGAGTTTGCTTCTTTAAGTATGACTTCTGCTCGATTTCTGATCCTTCTGCACCTTGGTATTCCCTCTCCTTGGGTGTAACTCGCTGCAATCTCCTGCTCATTTGCGACGCGTCCTTCAAAGTAATTGAAGAATTTAGGATATGTCTTTATTCTGTTTCCGTTTGGCTTACTCAACTTCGGTGAATAGAAGGCTGCGAGGGTTGGCATAATCCACATTGAGTTACCCTCCCATCCTAAAAATGCGGGCATTGAGATACGGTTTGGAAAGGGTCTATTCTCAATGCAGAGCTGACTAAATCCCATGAAAAGCATTTCAAAAAGACCAAGCAATTTTGACTGGTCTTCATTCGCTGGAGCATCTTTTTCATGGAAGTTAATTGGCATCCATTTCACGACGAAATTCTTTACCACATAGTCCACCGAAAAGGCCTTGGAAATTAGTCGTTCTACGTAATAAAGGCTTTTTCGATAAGAAACCGATCCGATGTGGTTTCGCTGGAAACGGTCCCATTGAAAAGCTTTATACGCAAGCAAAGCCTTTTCTGCTTCCACCGGAGACCAGAGTGCCTTGCCGTAATCGTTGCGATCACACCAGGAAATAAATCGCATGAAGAATCCGAGGTTGTTACCTACAGACTTGATCGTAAGTAGCTTTAGCTCGAATTGTTCTTTGAGATACCTGACTAGCTGTTTGACGGCATCACCTCTTTTTGCATCAAACGATGCGAGGACAACTGAACATGGGCGATTATGACCACGTGCGTTGTGGCATCGATGACGATAGTACACGGACCCAATATCGATTCGCCACCCGTCGTCGAAATCTATGAGACAGTGTTCCAGCTTATTCGCCGCAAAATCAATATCCTTTAGTGCGACGATTTTCGCCTGCTCACGATTGCTAAGTTGCATGATTTTTTGCATATTTGATTCATCAAGTAACCGTCGCCCGTGAGATTTTGAGAGGGTGCCAGTCCAAAGTTCGGGTCAATATTTATTCAGGCACAGACTGAGATAGTTTCGCCAGTCTCTGCAATTCGCTTTCGAAGTTCGATTGAATATTGCGAATTCGATCTAAGCGCTTCCGATAGTCAAGATACAATTCCGTTGTACGCGGACTTGAGTGCCCCAACCTGGCTTGGACATATTGCAAGGCTTGGCTAAATGAGACTCTGCCTTCGCCAATCAACTTGTTTTGCGCATCTGAAAGGTTCGTTCCAAAAGTGGCGCGAAGGTCGTGAAAACGATATGAGAAATCTGGGATTGTTTGCCTGACCCTGGGGATCACGTAGTTTCTAATAAACATACGCACGACGGCACCCTCACGGTGGTAGCGAATTTGACCGTCCACCTCTACATCACCTCTTTTTCTCTTGCAGTCATACATTGGTGCTCCGGAGCGAGTCAAGAAGACCAAGGTCTTATCTAGATCGCTGACCGCTTTTCCCTGCCGCTTTTTGTAGCGGTCACAGAATAGATAAGCCTGAACTCTCTGATAAAGCCACGATGGTATGTAGAGCACGTTAGCCTTTGAGAATTTGGTATCGACTCCGTATTTCGGCCCGGTCGGCATTCGCACTTCCGCAGCACCATCCGGCACGCTGGCATCGAAAAGATGCTTTCTTAGCGTAAGTACCGTTTGAATGCGCCCACCCGAGAACAGCGCGACTAGATGGCACAGAGTCATCTCGGTGTTGCCTAAGGACTCCAGAGCACGGACAAGCTCCTCCTGTTCGTGCATTGCGAGAGGACGCAGCTTACCTCCATCACATATATATTCCGAATTAGGATCCTCTTCCCCACTAACGCTAATTACAAGATCTGAGCTCTTTACTTCTTTGACAAGGACCGCACCGCTTCGGTCGGTGGTGGAAATTCTGGCCAGCTTATCGATATATGGAGGATGAGCAATTTCTCCATTTTTATTCGCCAAGACCCAGGAGTAAAGCCCCACCACTGCTCGAATACGCCGCTGTGCGGTTCGCCATCCCAACTCTCCTGCCTCAGCGCTTGCGATCAAACGCGCTCGAAAACGATAGGTTGGGCGGTAAAGTTTGTGAGCCGGAAAGTGAAGCGGATCCAAACTCTCTTCATCGAGGAAACGCCGGTAACTTGCCAAGTCCTGCGCAATGTTCGAAAGAGTAGCCCCATTGCAACCTTCCTTTGCTTTCGACAAAAGATATAAGTTTGCATCG
>NZ_BADI01000344.1:0-2131 GCF_000333555.1 Herbaspirillum sp. B65
CTTCATTGTTCATACGCCAAGAGATTGACCCGCTTTCAAGCTTCGAGATAGCCTTTTCGCGCGCGCTCACAACTCGCTCCAACTTTGATACCTTTATCACTGCAACGGAGCAATCAAGGCACGCGACAACAGATCGCATCGCACGTTTTGTACATACCCCGGTCTCAGCACATCCGCCCAATGGCGTTTCTTTGAAAGTCATCTCTCCTTTTTTGAACATCGCAAGAGTTTTCTCGCGATCAAAAAGCAGTCCCCTCTTTCTATTTGATTGCACGAACAGGCCGTGCGGTCCGTGTAGAGCCTCTTCACTATGTACTACATGTAAAGTGTAGGAAAGGTACTGCGATTCGATCTGAGACTCTTGGTAGAGAGATGCGAAGTGCGTCCTAAAATTCGCAACCAGATCTACAGCGTACGTAGCTCCGCGTGCGTAATAATGAGTCATTGCGACAGTTATATGCTTAAGTTGCCTACGTAGCGATGAAAATGAAACTAGGCCGCTTGCGGAAGCAAATAGTGCTAAAGATCGGCGCAGTTGATGAGATGAAAATGGCCAGCGCTTGCCAACTTGAAAGCGTTCGTCGTCACGCCACGCGCGATGCGGGTCAATGAATTCTAGTTCGTTCAAGTCATCTTTGCTGATTATCAGATTTGCGCCCGATATGAATTCTGGAACGCGACTGCCACCCACAGATGTTATTCTTGGCTTCACAGTGGGGGCGAGTTTCCCTACGGTTTTGCAAAACGGGATATGCGCGACACTCAGAAAAAGCGGAGGCTTTTGGGCCCGCCTCTTCAACGAATCAGGCAAATACTTCCAAGTCCACGATGCTATTTCTTTAGCAATTGCGATTGCTCTCGCTCCCTCCGTAGAAGTAATCCATCGAACGTGATATGGTTTCCCATTATTGAACTTGGTTGTAGTACCGTAGATTTCAAAGATGTGTGTTTCATCCAGTCCACTTATTCGCAAGCAATCGCACTCGAGTGCTATTCCCTCTCCAATGCGCATTCCCGAGTAACAAAGAATGGTCATCAGGCAGGCCATCTGCATGCGCCACAGAAGCGTCGCAACGTCATGCAGGAAGCGGACGTCCTTCTTCTCAAAATATTCTGTTAACTTGAACTCTTGCACCAAAGCTGGGAGCGGGCTGCCGCCTAAATTTTTTGGAAAGACGGTTAGCGCGGTCGACCCTCTGCCCTTGGAACCAGAGTCGTCTCCGCATTCTTTCAGTACTCTCGTCGCAAAAGCCAGTACATTGCCAATTACTCCCTCTGCATCAGCAATCTCCGTCCCAAGAAAGTGAAGAAGTTGAGAATACAGCGCAGTTGGGATGTGTGCGTGCTGCTGATATTCTTCTCTCTTAATGTCGAGGCTATTGAGGAGATTTGCATAAACCCTCGGATCCATGGATCGAAAGCCGCACTCCTCTTCTCCAATGCGAGCAAAAATATTGATCAATCCAGATATTCTTCGGCTGGATTGAATTGGATTTTCCAAGCTCCTCAGGAATTCCCCCATCAAAATGGGACGATTAAAAACGTCTGCAAGATCGACTTCCTTGCGCGACGCATACAGACAAATTCGACCCAATACTTTAGCCACACTCTTCAGCGTGGTAATCGCGATTGGAAAGTTCGCAGTTTTCCATATGGCCAAAAAGATCATCCACTTGCAGTCTGCGGAAATCTGAGCATTCTTTTCAGATAGATTATTTCCACACCATCTCACAAAATATATCTTTGACGAATTCTCATTCGTGTATGGTGAAAAATCCCAGACATTGTCTGCGTAGATCGACAGAGGCGCACCATCGTATCCTCTACTAACCACGAAGTCCGAAAGTGGCCTGCTATTGGGTTGAGTGCACGTATAAGTGTCTGGACTCCACTTCTCCTTGAAAATGCTAGGCAGTGGAGAATATTCTCTACTAATCATTATGGTCACTCATCGGGCTTTCCTACTGGAATATCCATTTCCAACAGCATCTGCGCTTTTTGCTCCCAATATGGATCCAAAATTCCTTCGATTTCCACTTCCTTTAATATTCTTGCCGCCAGCCGTTCATGGTGCTCTGAGATACTCATTATTTCCTCGATGATTGCCCGAATCCTCGCAAGAATTTCGCCG
>NZ_BADI01000343.1:0-1465 GCF_000333555.1 Herbaspirillum sp. B65
CCAGCCCAACGGCCAACGCCACCAGCGCGCGCTTGTGCTGCCGATGGGCACGCGCTAGTTCCAGTTCGGCGCGGGCCACGAAGGTGCGCGCNTGCAAGGTCTCCGGCAAGGCGCCGACGCCGCGCTGCTCACGCTTGATGGCCGTCTCCAGCACCTGGCGCGCCAGTGCCAGGCTGCGCTCGCGCGCCTGCTGCGCGGCGCGCGCGCTGTGCGCGTCGTAGTACAGCCCGACCGCGTTGGCCATGGCCTTCTGCAAGGCGGCATCCTGGCTGGCCAAGGCCGCCTGCAGCAAGACATCGGCAGCACGCTGGTTGGCTGTGCGACCGCCGAAGTCGAGCAGGCGCCAGGTCAGCGTGGCATAAAGCGTACCGATGGAGCGCTTGCTGCTGCCTTGGGTCGAACTGCTGTGGTCGCGATATTGACTGGCACCGGCCGAGAGGCTGGGCAAGTAGGCGGCCCGCGCTTCACCGAGCTGGGCCGCCTGCAATTTGATGGCGGCCCAACTGGCCTGGATCTGTGGCTGGTAGCACAGCGCCAGGTCCAGCGCATCGGCCAGGTTCAATACCTTGTCCGGCCGGAAGGACGTACTCTGGCAGACCAGCATCTGGTCGTCCCCCGGCAAAAGCTTGCCCTTGTCCAGTTCGGGCGGGCGTGCCAGCAAGGGATCGAAGTGCTGCGGCTCGGCGCTGTGGGCCGGAGCGGGCATGGTCGCCACCAGCACTGCGAGCCATCCCGGCGTGCTCAGCGCGACGGCTGCCAGCAGCCTGCGGGCGACGGCATCAACGTTCATGCAGGGCCTCCTTCTGATGGCGCAGCAGGGGCGACAAGGCATATTCGATCACGCGCCGGCTTCCCGTCCTGATGCCGACATTGACCGCCAACCCCGCCGCCAGCGGCAACAACCGACCATCCACGCCCAGCGTGTTGCGAGACAGCAGGATGCGGGAGGAATAGACCAGGCCTTTCTTTTCATCCTGGATGGCGTCGCGCGAGACCTGCACCACCCGGCCCGCCACGGTGCCGTACTTGGTGTAGTCGAAGGCATCCACCTTCACTTCCACTTCCTGGCCGACCTCGACAAAACCCACGTCCTTGTTGTCCAGCCAGGCCTCGACTTCGATCTCGCCATCCTCCGGCACGATCTGCATGAGCGGCTGGGCCGCCGGCACCACGCCACCGATGGTGTGGACATTGAGCTGCTGTACCGTGCCGGAAACTGGCGCGGTCAAGTGCAGCAGCTTGCTGTGCTCGTCAGCACGGCGCTGGTCCTGCTGCGCAGCTTCGATGATCTTCTCGGCTTCGAGGCGGCTGTCGTGAGCTTCCTTCTGGGTCTGCGCCAGCAAGGCAGCACGCTGGTTGCGGGCATCCGTCAGTTGGCCTTGCAAGTCCACCCTGGCCTGCTCCTTTTCCAGCCAGGCATGACGCGACACGGTATGGTCTACCATCAGTTCCTGGTAATCGTTGG
>NZ_BADI01000342.1:0-1715 GCF_000333555.1 Herbaspirillum sp. B65
AAGAAAGACCACAGGGCGATGCTCCACATGTAGATCTTCTTGAACCGAAACGGTCCAGCAGCCAGCCGCCCGGCAACTGCGCCAGCACGTAGCCCCAGCTGAAAGCCGAGAAGATGTAACCCATGGTCACCGGGTCCAGCGACAGTTCGGTCTTCATGGCCGAGCCGGCAATGGAGAGCGTGGCACGGTCCGCATAGTTGACCGTGGTGACGACGAACAGCAGGAACAGGATCAGGTAGCGGATATGGGTGGGCTTGACCGCCCCGGCCCCGCCGGTGGTGTTGCTTTGCGCCAATTGGAATCTCCGAGTCTCGATCGCCATCCGCGCTACCCTGCCCGGCCAACTCGCTGACCGCAGGAACGCGGGCAGATGGAGCATCAGGCCGGGCCGGGAGTGTCTCTTGGCGTATTGTTATGGTTTGAAGTGATTTGTTATAAGACGTCATACAACATGAGGCGCAGTATAACAGGACGCGAAACGGACGCAAGCGCTCAATGTAGTCTGGCAAAGACTTGGCGCATTTCAGCAAAATCCGTGGAGCTGGTTGGCGCTGCTGCTGGCGGCCACTGGTGGTATGACATGCATAGGCCGCTGACGTAGCGTCCGGTCGCAGGTATGATGCGCGCATTTTCCGCATTTCCTCATCTTTTGCCTACCCGACATGAATTCCTCTTCCAGCCTGCCGTCCTCTCCACGCGGCGCGTCCGCCTGGCTCAAGCCCCTGCTGTTCATCCTGGTGGCGGCCATCGGCCTGTACTACGTGAAGTGGTCGCCCTATTACCTGAAATCCTTCGTGGCCGCCGACAAGCACAGCATTGGCAACTCCATCCTGGCCAATGCCCCCGCTGCCCCATGGTCGGCCGCCCTGGAATATGCCGGCGTGTATTTCCTGGCCATCTGGAAAGCCGCGGTGCTGGGCGTGCTGCTGGGTTCGCTGGTGCAGGTGCTGGTGCCGCGTGACTGGCTGCTGCGCGTATTCGGCCGTGCCGGGCTGGGCTCGACCATTCGCGGCGGCCTCTTCGCGCTGCCCGGCATGATGTGCAGTTGCTGTGCCGCGCCGGTGGTGGCCGGGATGCGCCGTCAGCAGGTTTCGGTGGGGGCCGCGCTGGCCTTCTGGATCGCCAACCCGGTATTGAATCCGGCCACGCTGGTGTTCATGGGCTTCGTGCTGGGCTGGAATTTTGCGGCCCTGCGCCTGGTGGCGGGCGTACTGCTGGTGCTGGGCGTGGCGCTGATCGCGCAACGCGTGGCGCAGGCCGAAACCCTGCCGCAGGCGGCACTGGACGCCGTGGCCGCCGCCGAATATGAACCCCTCGACGACGGCCGCCCTTTCCTGCTGCGCTGGGCCGCCAAGCTGTGGCAATTGTTCTGGACCACCATCCCGGTCTACCTCGTGGTGGTGCTGGCGCTGGGCGCGGCGCGCGTATGGCTGTTCCCGCAGGTCGATGCCAGCATGGGCAACAGCCTGCTGTGGATCGTGACGCTGGCGGTGATCGGCACCTTGTTCGTGATCCCCACGGCCGCCGAAATCCCGATCGTGCAATCGATGCTGTCCTTGGGCATGGGCGTGGGTCCGGCAGTGGCCTTGTTGATGACCTTGCCCAGCATCAGCCTGCCGTCGCTGCTGATGCTGCGCACCTCCTTCACGCGCCGTGTGCTGGTGACGGTGACACTGCTCACCATCCTCATCGGTGCAGCCAGCGGGCTGGTGGCC
>NZ_BADI01000341.1:0-6434 GCF_000333555.1 Herbaspirillum sp. B65
AGTACTGGCTTTCTCAAATCTTATGTTGTACGATGACTGATATCCTATACGGATAAAGAGATTCAAGAGACAACACCAAGAACAATGTCTTCATTTCCATCCCATTCTTAACGGCGTCGAGCGCAACCATGTCCCAGTACACTCCCCAAGACCTCAAACAGATCCTCTCTTCCGGCCTGCTGTCGTTCCCGCTGACGGACTTCGATGAGCAAGGCGATTTCCGCCCCAAGACCTATATCGAGCGCCTGGAATGGCTGGCCCCGTATGGCGCCAGCGCCCTGTTCGCCGCCGGTGGCACCGGTGAATTCTTCTCCCTGGTGCCGGGTGAATATTCGGACATCATCCGTACCGCCGTCGACACCTGCCGTGGCAAGGTGCCCATCATCGCCGGCGCCGGTGGCTCCACCCGCGCTGCCATCGCCTATGCCCAGGAAGCCGAGCGCCTGGGCGCACACGGCATCCTGCTCATGCCGCACTACCTGACCGAAGCCAGCCAGGACGGCATCGCCGCCCACGTGGAAGCGGTCTGCAAGTCGGTCAACTTCGGCGTCATCATCTACAACCGTGCCGTCTGCAAGCTCAATGCCGATACCCTGCAAAAGCTGGCCGAGCGCTGCCCCAACCTGATTGGCTTCAAGGATGGCATCGGCGAGATCGAACCGATGGTGCATATCCGCCGCAAGCTCGGTGACCGCTTCACCTACCTGGGTGGCCTGCCGACCGCCGAAGTCTATGCTGCCGCCTACAAGGCGCTGGGCGTGCCGGTGTATTCCTCGGCCGTGTTCAACTTCATCCCCAAGACCGCCGTGCAGTTCTACCAAGCCATTGCCAAGGATGACCACGACACCGTGGGCAAGCTGATCGATGAATTCTTCCTGCCTTACCTGGCCATCCGCAACCGCAAGGCCGGTTATGCCGTCTCCATCGTCAAGGCCGGTGCCCGCATCGCCGGTCATGACGCCGGCCCGGTGCGCACGCCCTTGACCGATTGCACCCCGGAAGAACACGAAGAACTGGCAGCCCTGATCCAGAAGCTGGGTCCGCAATAAGCCCGAGGGAGCACTGGGCAAGGTGGTCCTTTTCTTCATAGGGACCAAAAAAAACCTCCGTGGCCGTGGCCACGGAGGTTTTTTCCTTCATATAGAGTCAATTCAGGGCCAAGCCGGCAAGCGCAGCCGGCGTCGCCCCGCCAGGATCAGAACTCTTCCCAATCCTGCGCATCATCCTTCAAACGGCTACTGGGCGCAGCAGGCGCCGCCTTGGCAGGCTTGGCCGGGGGCAGCTTGGCTGGCGGCAGCTTGGGAGCGGCCTTGGCAGTCGCCGGCGCAGCAGTGACCGCGGCCACGGGCGCCGGGGCTGGCGCCGCCGATGGCGGGGCCACGGGGGCCACCGGCGCCGCACGCGGCTTGGGTGCGCTGGCAACCTGTTGCGCATTGATCTTGAAGATGCTGACCGCGCCCACCAGGTTGGTGGCCTGGGCCTGCAGCGACTGGGCAGCCGCAGCAGCCTGTTCCACCAGGGCGGCGTTCTGCTGGGTCACTTCATCCATCTGGGTGATGGCGCGGTTGACCTGCTCGATACCGGTGCTCTGCTCGCGGCTGGCTTCGGCGATCTCGCCCACGATGTCGGTGACGCGCTGCACGCTGGTGACCACTTCGCTCATGGTAGCGCCGGCCTGTTCGACCAGTTGGCTACCGGCCTCGACCTTGTCCACCGAATCATCGATGAGTGACTTGATTTCCTTGGCCGCGGCCGCCGAACGCTGGGCCAGCGAACGCACTTCGGATGCCACCACCGCAAAGCCACGGCCCTGCTCGCCGGCGCGCGCCGCTTCCACCGCCGCGTTCAAGGCCAGGATGTTGGTCTGGAAGGCAATGCCATCGATGACGCTGATGATGTCGACGATCTTGCGCGAAGAGGCATTGATGGCCTGCATGGTATCGACCACCTGGGACACCACTTCCCCACCCTTGCTGGCGGTGGACGAAGCGGAGTGCGCCAGTTGATTGGCCTGCAAGGCGTTGTCGGCATTCTGCTTGACGGTGCCGGTCAACTGCTCCATCGAGGCCGCCGTCTCTTCCAGGGAGCTGGCCTGCTGCTCGGTACGCGAAGACAGGTCCATGTTGCCAGCGGCGATTTCCTTGGCGCTGGTATCAATGCTGTCGGAACTGCTGCGCACCCGCGAGACCGTGGTCAACAGCGCCTGCTGCATACTGCGGATGGCGGCGAACAGGCGGCCGATTTCATTGCTGCTGTCGACCTCGACCTTGGTGGTCAGGTCGCCGTTGGCCACCAGGTCCAGCAGATGCACGGCGCGGTTGAGCGGGGTCAGCACGATATTGCGCAGCATGAAGTGCACGCCGATGACCAGGAACATGGCGCCGATCAGGCCGGCTACCACCAGCCAGACCACCAGGTTGTACTCACGCAGGCGCTCGGCGGTGAACTTGTCATTGAGCTCCATGGCGCGCTTCTGGTAGGCGTCGAGCGCCGTCGAGAAACGGGCTCCGCCCGGGCTGATGAATTTGTTGTTGAGCTGCGAATAGGCCTGTACATCGCCTGCCTTGAGCAGGTCGGTAGCCTTCTTCAGGGTCTCGTTCAAGGCCTTGGCCGCCTCGACGAGCTCGGTCTTGGTCGCCGGGTCCTGACCTTCCAGATCAGGCAGCTTGGCATAGTCATCCAAATACTTCAGGCTGCGGTCATAGGTCGACTGGGCACTCTTGAAAGCCGTCTCGCTATTGGCCGGATCACCTTTTTCCGACAACGTCGCATAGATGCGCGCATGGGCGGCGCGAGTACGGGTCGTATCCTTGTAGACGTCGTTGATCAACAAGGCCCGTTCGGTGATCTCGTGTACGTATTCGGTGGCATGGTTGGCGCGGCCCAGCGCAAAGATGCCCACTGCGGCACCCACCACGATCATGATTGAAAACAGCGCAAGCGCGCTCATCAGGCTGAAGCGAACCGTCAGATTCCGCATTCCCTCTCTCCGCTTAGTTTTTTAATAACACATGAAATGAAAATATTGCCCTGACGATACAGCACCCACCTCACAGGCAATCGGACGGCAAACTGACCAAAACCACCCCAATTCCCGGTTAGGGTGGTCAGAAAGCATTCGCTTCCACATTGTGCAACGGCAACACTCCCTCCTGCCTGTCCTGGATCAAGCAAAATTCATGTCATCCACCAATAAAGTGAAGAGTCTTGCAGAAATGGCACGCAAACTGGCGCAAAAACAACACCGCGGCGGCATCAAGGCAGGTCGATGATCTCGACCCAGTTCGGATTACCACCCAGGGTATAGCGGAACAACGGCGTCAAGGCGCCATTGTCACGGTCGATGGCATAGCTGGTCAGCCCGGCCTGCTGTCCCACGGCCAGCAGGTAGCGCCCTTGCGGATCGATGTGGAAGGCGCGCGGTTGGGTTTCGGTAGGAATGTTGAGGATGCGGGTGAGCTTGCCGCTGGCACGGTCCACGCGATAACCGGTGAGCGTGTTGGAGGCGCGCTCGCTGGCGTAGAGGAAGCGACCATCCGGGCTCAGGTGCAGATCGGCGGCGGCCAGCGCTGCGCTGCTGGTGAACCCTTCCGGCAGCGCCGAATCGCTGGCCTGCCAGGTCAGATGGCCTTGCTGGCGGTCGTAGGCATAGGTGTCGACGGTGGCATCGAGTTCATTGATCGCATAGACGAAGCGCTGGTCCGGGGCAAACACGAAGTGCCGCGGACCGGCTCCGGCCTTGGTCGCCACTGCCGGCGGCGTATTGGGGGTGACGGCGCCGGTGGCGGCATCGAAGCGGTATTGCAGGATCATGTCGCTGCCCAGGTTGCTGGCGAAGGCGAAGGCATTGTCGGGGGCGAGCTGCACCGAGTGGGCATTCTTGCCGGTGGCGATCACCGCCAGCGGCGGCGCCTGTACGGTGCCATCGCTATCGATGGCGTTGACCGAGATCTTATGACCGAAGTAGGACGCCGCCAGCAGATAGCGCCCGCTGCGATCGGTGGCGAGGTTGGCCATGTTGTCGGCCAATGGCACCCGGGACAATTCCTTGAGCTTGCCGCTGCTGGCATCGATGGCATAGCTGACCACCGAATAGGGCGCGGCGCGCAGACTGGCATAGAGCCGCTTGCGATCCGGGCTGATGGCCAGCGGCATCACGTTGCTGCCGGTATCGACCCGCTCGATCAGGTCGACACTGCCATCGTCGTTGAGTTGCAGGACGTAGATGTCCTGGCTGTCGGCGTTGGAGATATAGGCGACGGTGGTGGTGCCAGCCTGGGAGGTGGCCGGCTTGAGGGGGGAAATAGCGTTCAAGGCGTTCAAGGTAACGAGAGAAAAAGAGAATAAGAAAGCGCAGAAGCGCGCAGAAAGCCGACACAAAAAAGGGCTCGCACGCGAGCCCCAAGGGAGGATCAGGTCACTGGCGCCGGGTTGAACAGGGTCAGTGCATTATGCAGCTTCCATTGTTCGGCCCAGGTGCGCTTCTTGCCGCTGGCCACGTCCAGCATCAGCTCGAACAGCTCCCAGCCGACCTGTTCGATGGTGGCCTCGCCACTGGCGATGCGGCCGGCATTGACGTCCATCAGGTCGTGCCAGCGCCGCGCCAGGTCGTTGCGGGTGGCGACCTTGATGACCGGCACCGCCGCCAGGCCATAGGGCGTGCCGCGCCCCGTGGTGAAGATATGAAGATTCATGCCAGCCGCCAGTTGCAAGGTGCCGCAGATGAAGTCCGAGGCCGGGGTGGCGGCGTAGATCAAGCCCTTCTGCTGAAGTTTGTCGCCCGGCGCGAGCACGCCCGAGATCGGGCTGGAACCGGACTTGACGATGGAGCCCATGGCCTTCTCGACGATATTGGCCAGACCGCCCTTCTTGTTGCCGGGAGTGGTGTTGGCGCTGCGGTCGACGCCCCCCTGCTTCAGGTAATTGTCGTACCAGTCCATCTCACGGATCATGGCCTGCGCCACGTCTTCGTTGATCGCGCGCGAGGTCAACTGGTCGATGCCGTCACGCACTTCGGTCACTTCCGAGAACATCACCGACGCACCGGCGCGCACCAGCAGGTCGGTGGCATAGCCCACGGCCGGGTTGGCCGTCACGCCGGAGAAGGCATCGCTGCCGCCACACTGCACGCCCACCACCAGGTCGGAGGCCGGGCAGGTTTCGCGGCGGCGCTTGTTCAGTTCGGTCAGGCGGGCCTCGGCCATCTTCATGATGGAATCGATCATGGAATTGAATCCGACATGTTCCGCATCCTGCAGGCAGACCACGTAGGGTTCGCCCTCCTTGTGGATGGGGATCATGTTTTCCGGCAGCAGGCGGTTGGGTTGCAGCTTTTCGCAACCCAGGCTGACCACCATGGCCTGGCCGCCAAAGTTGGGGTTCAGGCTGATGTTGCGCAGCGTGCGGATGGGGATGCCGGCATTGGGGGCATCGATGGCCACGCCGCAGCCATAGGTATGTTCCAGCGCCACCACGTCTTCCACGTTGGGATACTTGGGCAGCAGCTCGGCGCGGATGCGCTTGACGGCGTGCTCGACCACGCCGGCCACGCATTGCACGGTGGTGGTGATGGCCAGCAGATTGCGCGTGCCCACCGAACCATCGGCATTGCGATAACCCTCGAAGGTATAGCCTTCCAGCGGCGGCTGCGGGGCCGGCTTCTTGGTGGCGATGGGCAGGTTGTCGAGTTCGCGCGCCGGCGGCATCTGCACCAGCGACTCCTCGATCCAGCTACCCTTGGGGATGTCGCGCACGGCGTAGCCGATGGCCACGTCGTAGCGCACGATGGCGTCGCCCTGCTTGAGGTCGCGCAAGGCGATCTTGTGCCCCTGGGGCACGCGGTCGACCAGGGTCAGACCATCCGGGAAGACGGTGCCGGCCGGCAGGCCGCCGTCGTTGACGACGATGGCGACATTGTCGGTATCGTTCATCATGATGTAGCGCGGGGTGAATGCCTGGCTGGCAGTGGTATCGGTGCTCATGCTAAGTCCCATACGACGAAAATGCTGCAATTCCAATGAAATGGCGGCTCCTGTCCCGGAAGCCGCCGACCAAACCGATCAGGCGTCCTTGAGTTCGACGCGCTTGATCTCCTTGACGATGACAAGATAGCTGATCACGGTCACCAGAGCATTGATGCCCACGAAGACCAGGGCGCCGGAGAAGGAACCGGTTTGCTTGACGATGTAGCCGATCACGATCGGCGTGGTGATGCCGGCGACGTTGCCGAACATGTTGAACAGCCCGCCCGACAGGCCCACGATCTGCTTGGGCGCGGTATCGGCCACCACCGCCCAGCCCAGCGCGCCCACGCCCTTGCCGAAGAAGGCCAGGGCCATGATGCCTACCACCAGCCACTGCGCCTGGACGTAATTGCACAGGATCATGGTCATGGAGAGCAACATGCCACCCACGATGGGAATCTGCGCGACCAG
>NZ_BADI01000340.1:0-13768 GCF_000333555.1 Herbaspirillum sp. B65
CCCGGCCGGAGGACTTCGGTAGGCTTCAGCGCGCTTGGCGATGGAGCGCGGATCGCGGTCGTAGCCCTTGCCGTCGGACGGCTCGATCACGTCACATTGCATGAAGAGAGTGGTCTCTTCCATGAACGGGTCGATGTTGGCGGTGTTGGGGTCCGGGATCAGCAGCATGTCGGAGGCTTCGATACCCTTCCAGCCGGCGATCGACGAACCGTCGAAGGCGTGACCGGATTCGAACTTGTCGATGTCGAAATGCGAAACAGGCACGGAAACGTGCTGTTCCTTGCCACGGGTGTCAGCGAAACGGAAGTCGACAAACTTGACTTCGTTGTCCTTCACCATCTTCAAAACCTCTGCGGCCGTCCTTGCCATGCGAATCTCCTAAAACGAGGAAGTAGTATAAATTGGGGTGTTGAGCCGTTTTCTGCGACTGGATCTTTGCATTTGATACAACGGTCTTGCGCCGAACTCAGTCGCGGATGATAGCAGATTCCATGCCATCAACCTTTCAGGTGCGCCAATAATGGAATATTTTAGGGAGGAGCCGGCAAAACGCCCGCTGGGAGCGGTGCAGAGCACCTCTTCATGCGCATTATTATGGTGCATTTTATATAAAGCGCACCACAATAATGCACATATTGAGCAATACATCTGAAACGCCCCGCATTGGTGCGTGCGCCATCGTGGAGCAAGGAGGCCCCGGCTGAAAAACGTGCACAGTCTTGGGAAAATTGCCGAAATGTTTATATTGTTTAGAATCAAGATGCAGGACGCAAGACCTCATCCCGAACGCATCCCCTCATCCCATCAAGAGATCCAAGAAAGCGATTGCCCATGAGCACCCAAGCCATTCTCGCCACCGCCACCCAACGTGCCACCGAAGGCCAACTCCCCTATGCCGGCGCCGTCACTCCGCAAGAAGCGCTGGCCTTGATCCAGGCCGATCCCGCCGTCAAGCTGGTCGACGTGCGCACCCGCGCCGAGCGCGACTGGGTGGGCATGGTCCAGATCCCGGCGGCGCAGCACCTGGCGGTGCAGTGGAACCTGTACCCCGAAGGCCAGCCCAATCCGCAATTCCTGGAGCAATTGCGCCAGGTGGCCGCACCGCAAGACATCGTGCTGTTCCTGTGCCGTTCCGGCGTGCGTTCCAAGCACGCGGCCAAGCTGGCCAGCGAACATGGCTATAGCCGCTGCTTCGATATCCTGGAAGGCTTCGAGGGCAACAAGGATGCCGCCGGTCATCGCAAGACGGTGGAAGGCTGGTGCAAGGCCGGCCTGCCCTGGGTCGGCGCCTGAACCACAGCCCCCCTCGCTGGGAATCGGTTCAGGATTGCAGGCTGCGCGCCTGCAAGGCACTGGAGAGGGATTGCAACAGCAGGCCGATGGCTTGCCGTTCATCGGTGTCAGCGCGCAGCGCTTCTTCCACGCATTCCAGCAGGGCCACGATCTCGGCCCGCCCCATGGTCAGCGCCGCCCCCTTCATGCGGTGCGTGAGCTGGCCCAGTCGTGCCGCATCACCCGTCACGCTGGCCTGCTGCAAGGCTTGCAGGTCGCTCTGGGCGGTCTGGATGAACAAGCGTGCCAGATCCTGGCTGTGTTCTTCTTCGGCCGTGGCCGGCGCCCCGTCTTCGCCGCTTTCGTGATCGCACCACAAGGCCAGCAGGCGGCGGATGGCCACGGTCTGCAAGGGCTTGTCGAGCGTCCCATCCATGCCGCTGTCCAGGCAGCGCTGCACATGGGCCGCGTCAGCCTCGGCCGAGATGCCGATGAGCGGCGTGTAGGGACGCGTCGAATCGTGTTGCTCCAGCAGACGCACCTGGCGCGCCACTTCCGGGCCGGGCATGTCCGGCAGGAAGCAATCCAGCAGCACCATCCCATAGGGCTGGGCCTGGATGGCGGCCAGGGCGCTGCCGCCATCGGCCACGCAATCGACCTGGCAACCCAGCATCTGCAAACGGTTTTGCATGGCGTAGCGTATCGTGGCCGAATCATCGACCAGGAGCACGCGCGGCCCACTATCCTTCATCATCACTCCCCCTTTTCCTGATGCGGCGTTCACAAGTCCTTGATCTGGTATTCGATCTTGAACAATTCGTTGTCACTGCGCACTCCCAGCTTGCGGAAGGCCGATTGCTTCTGGCAACTGATGGTCTTGATGCTGCGTGCGAATTTTTCGGCAATGTCCGTGACCGACAAGCCATCCAGGCAACAGCGCAAGACTTCGCGCTCGCGCGGCGACAGGTTGGGCATGTCGGAGAGCGTATCGGACGAAGGTGGCGTATTGCGCGCACGGCGGCGGCGCGGCGGCGCTGGTTCGGGCTCGCTGCGCGCACCGGGATCGGCGGCTTGCAGGGCGGCCAGTTCGCGGCTCATGGCAATGCTCAGGTATTCACGGCCGGTGTGGATGGCGCGGATGGCCAGGATCAGTTCGCTCAGTTCCTGCGACTTGCCCACGAAACCGCGCGCCCCAGCCTTCATGGCCATGACCACGGTGGCCGGGCTGCTGTGAGCCGAGGTCACCAGGATCTTGCTGCGCGGGAAGCGCACCCGCAGCGCACGGATCAGGTTCAGGCCATCGATGTCGTTGCTACCCAGTGAATAATCGATCAATAGCAGGTCGGCCGGCTCGGCCCGCAATGCCGTCATCAACTCCTTGCTGGTGGCAAAAGCGCCGATGACCGAAAAGTCCGGCTCCTCGGCCAGTCGCTTGGCCAGACCGTAGCGCACCACGGCGTGGTCGTCGAGCAAGGCGATGCGCATCTTCGATCCCACTTTCCATGTCATGCGCTGTCCCCTCGTATTGTGGTGATATGAAGCTTTCTTCTGCACATTGTCCGGCGAGCGGGCGCGGCGTTGGCAAAGGCCTTATTTTGGCGGAGCGCGCGCCACCAGCGCATAAGAATCGTCTGAAAAACATCGAGAAAAAGCAAGTTTTTCTACAGCGACCCGTGCTCGACAAGCTGACGATAGCGTCAGCTTTGTAACACCGTGTATGAAGTAACAAGTATCGAGACAAGACCTGCTTTTTTTGTCGCTGACAAGCGGCATGATGACAACCTCAACCCCGACCCAGGCGTTATGCCGCCAGTGCCGGGGTACTGCGGCACGCCGCACATTACACTTGCTTACAGCCGTCAAGCAGGCCATTGACGATACTGGCTTCCCCATTTTCCGAACCCGCGAGGGCTCACGATGCCCCCGTTACCGCTGCGTTGTCCGTCCCTGCTCCCGGCGCGACTACTGTTGACGCTGGCACTGCTGATCACTGCCGGCGGCCAGGCCCAGGCTGCAGCGGCAGCGGGGCCGGCCAGCGCCCCGCTGTCGGAGCAGGAACGCGCCCTGCACGTGCTCAACCGCCTGGGCTACGGTCCCCGTCCGGGTGATCTGGAGCAGGTCGAGCACATGGGCGTGAAGCGCTACATCGACCAGCAATTGCATCCCGAGCGCATCCCCTTGCCCGCCGAGCTGCAAGCCAGTCTGGCAGCCTTGCCGGGGCTGCAGATGACGACCTCGCAATTGTTCGTCGATTATGGTCCGCCCTCCTTCGAGCGCAACATCAGCAAGGAAGAACAGGCCGTCGCGCGCCAGCGTGCCGCGCGCGAACTGACGCCGCAATGGCATATGGCGCGGCTGCTGCAGGCCACAGAAAGCCCGCGTCAGTTGGAAGAAGTGATGACCGAATTCTGGGCCAATCACTTCAACGTCTTCGAGGGCAAGGATTGGGTACGCTACTGGGTCGGGGATTATGAAAAGAATGCCATCCGCCCCTATGCGCTGGGCAACTTCCGCGAACTGCTGGGCGCGGTGGCACATCACCCGGCCATGCTCTACTACCTCGACAACTGGCTCTCCAGCGGCGCCGGCACCCCCGGTGCGCGTGGACGCTTCAAGGGCTTGAACGAAAATTACGCGCGCGAGTTGATGGAGCTGCATACCCTGGGCGTGAATGGCGGCTACCAGCAAGCCGACGTGATCACGCTGGCGCGCATCCTCTCGGGCTGGACCATCGATGTCGATGCCATGAAGGCTGGCGCGGCGCCCTTCCGCTTCATCGCGCAGCGCCATGACAATGGCCCCAAGGTCTTCCTCGGCAAGCCGTTGGCCGCCAGCGGCTACCAGGAGGGCGAAGCGGCGCTCGACATCCTGGCCAATCATCCCTCGACGGCACGCTTCATTGCCACGCAGCTGGTGCAGTATTTCGTGTCTGACCAAGCCGATCCGGCGCTGGTGCACAAGCTCGCGCAGAAATTCCTGAGCACCCACGGCGATATCCGCGCCGTCTTGCAGACGCTCTTCGACAGCCCGCAATTCTGGGCGCGCAGCAATTACCAGACCCAGTTCAAGACGCCCTACCAATTCGTGGTCTCGGCCCTGCGCGCGGGAGACATCCCGGTGCGCAATGCCAAGGCGGTCAATGGCGATCTGAGCCAGTTCGGGATGCCACTCTATGGCTGGCTTACGCCCGAGGGCTACAAGTATTCGCAGGCGGCCTGGCTCAATCCCGATGCCCTGCTGCGACGGATCAACTTCGCCGGCTACCTGGCCAGCGGCTGGTCGCCCATCGCGCGGCCCGAAGGCACGCCGCCGCCCTCCAAGGCCGAGCTCCGCCCGCTGGACGCGCAATTGTTGCGCGCCACCCTGGGCCCGGCCATTACGTCCCAGACCGCTGCCCGCATCGAGGCCGCACCCGAGAACCAGCGGGCCAGCCTGATCCTGGGCAGTCCCGATTTCATGAAACGCTGACCCTGCAGAGGCACCATGAACCGCCGCGATTTCCTCCGTTACCTGGGCGCTGCCGGCAGCGGCGCCATCCTGGTCCCCATCGGCCTGTCCGGTTGCGCCGTGGTGCCCACCGGCGACAAGAGCATCAGCCGGGCCAGTAGCGCCAACCATATCTCCTCCGGCCAGGTGGCCTACGGCGCGCCGGCCGCGCGGCCCCATGCCGCAGGCGATGGCGCGCCGCGCATGGTGGTGGTGTTCCTGCGGGGTGCCGTCGATGGTCTCAACGTAGTGGTGCCGTATGGCGATGGCGCGTATTACCAGGCACGGCCAACCATTGCGGTGGCGCGTCCGGGACAAGCCAATGGCGTACTCGACCTGACCGGCTACTTCGGCCTGCACCCGGCCCTGCAACCGCTGATGCCGTACTGGCAAAGCGGCCAACTAGCCTTCGTCCATGCGTCCGGCTCCCCCGATAGTTCGCGCTCGCACTTCGAGGCGCAGGACTACATGGAGACCGGCACGCCGGGCCAGCACAATACGCCTGATGGCTGGCTCAACCGCGTCATGGATTACCTGCCGCCGGCGCAATCGCCGCTACAGACCATCAACGTAGGCAACGCCACGCCGCGCATCCTGAGCGGCCACAACGTGGCGGCCAACCTGCCCACCGGGCGCGAGGCCACGCGCCCGAGCATGATCGACCAACCGCGCTGGAGCCGGGTCTTCGACCCGCTCTATGGCGACGACGATGCGCTGGGCAAGGCCTATCGCGATGGCCTGGCAGCGCGCAAGCAACTCATGGCCGAGATCAATAGCCAGGAACAGCAGATGGCCAACAATGGTGCCCCGCTGCCCAATGGCATGTCGATGGATACGGCGCGCCTGGGCCGCCTGATGCGTCACGATCCGCGCATCCGACTGGCCTTCCTGGCCGCCGGTGGCTGGGACACCCATATCGGCCAGGGCAATGGCACCGGCCAACTGGCGGCCCGCCTTTCGCCGCTAGGCGCGGGCCTGGCCACGCTGGCGCGCGAACTGGGGCCGGCCTTCAATGACACGGTGATCGTGGTGATGTCCGAATTCGGCCGCACCTTCCGCGAAAACGGCAATGGCGGCACCGATCATGGGCACGGTAATGCCATGTGGCTGATGGGCGGCAACCTGCGCGGCGGCAAGATCTACGGACAATGGCCGGGCCTGAACCAGGCAGCCTTGAACGAAGGCCGCGACCTGGCCATCACCACCGATTTCCGCGCCGTGCTGTGTGCGCTGGCGGAGCAGCATATGCGCATCCCTGACCAGGCATTGGAGAAAATTTTTCCCCAATATGCGTCGGGGACAAAAGGGATGTCGACGTTCTTCATCTGAAACGACGCGCACCTAAAACTGAGGAAACCAATCGACATCAGCCTTGGCCAGATTGCCGTTGTTTTGCCGCTGACGGCGGCGCTACCGAGGCTTACTGCGCCTCGGCAATCCAGGCCGCCTGGATCGCTTCCAGGATGCGCTCGCCGGAGCGATTGGGATCATCCGCAAACCCATCCAGCTCCATCACCCAGCGATGCAGGTCGGTAAAGCGGATGGTCTTGGGATCGACCTCGGGAAACTTGTCGCAAAGCTCCTCGGCGATCTGCTGGGTATCGGTCCATTTCATGTCGCTCTCCTGCACCGCGCTGGCGGCGTGTTCAGTGGTTTTCGGACGCGTGGTTGATGGTGTACTTGGGGATTTCGACGGTCAGGTCGTCTTCGCCCAGCACCACCTGGCAAGACAGGCGGGACGTCGCTTCCAGGCCCCAGGCCATGTCCAGCAAGTCTTCTTCCTTGTCGGTCGGATCATCAAGGGTCTCGAAGCCTTCGCGGATCACCACGTGGCAGGTGGTACAGGCGCAGGACTTCTCGCAGGCGTGCTCGATGTCGATGTCGCTGTCCAGCAGCGCATCGCACAGGGTCTTGCCGGCGGGGGCGTCGATCACCGAGCCTTCAGGGCAGAGGACCGGATGAGGGAAGATGACGATCTGGGGCATGGTGGCTCTCGTGTCTTGTCTACAGTGTTGAGGTGATGAAATCGCTTAAGCAACTTCATCCAGTTTCTTGCCGGCCAGCGCGGCGTGGACACTGCGGTCCATGCGGCGCGCGGCGAATTCCTCGGTGCCGTGCGCCAAGGCATCCACCGCTGCCTTGATGGCGAGATGGTCGCTACCTTGCGCGGCGGCGGTCACGGCTTCGATCTGGGCTTCGATGGCCACGCGCTCATCTTCTGACAGCAGCGCGGCATCGGCCTGCAGCGCCGAACGGGTGGCCAGGACGATGCGCTCGGCTTCGACCTGCTCTTCGCGCAGGGCGCGACGCTGCATATCTTCGTCGGCGGAACTGAAGGATTCTTGCAACATGCGGGCGATCTCATCGTCGCCCAGGCCATACGAGGGTTTCACGGTGATGGAGGCTTCCACGCCGGAAGTCATTTCGCGCGCCGATACCGCCAGCAAGCCATCGGCATCGACCTGGTAGGTCACGCGGATGCGTGCCGCACCGGCTGCCATGGGCGGGATGCCGCGCAGCTCGAAGCGCGCCAGCGAGCGGCAGTCGGCCACCAGTTCGCGCTCGCCCTGCACCACGTGGATCGCCATGGCAGTCTGACCATCCTTGAAGGTGGTGAATTCCTGGGCGCGGGCGCAGGGGATGGTGGAATTGCGCGGGATGACCTTCTCGGCCAGGCCGCCCATGGTTTCGATGCCCAGCGACAGCGGGATCACGTCCAACAGCAGCCAGTCGTCGCCGGGGGCGCGGTTGCCGGCCAAGAGATTGGCCTGCACCGCGGCGCCCAGGGCCACCACCTTGTCGGGGTCGATGTTGGACAACGGATTGGTCTTGAAGAACTCGCCCACGGCGCGGCGGATGTGCGGCATCCGGGTGGCGCCGCCGACCAGCACCACACCATCCACGTCTTCCACCGTCAGGCCGGCGTCGCGCAGGGCCTTGCGCACCGGGGTCATGGTCTTGGCTACCAGGTGCTGGGTGATCTCGTTGAATTGCGCCGCGGTGATGGACAGGTGGACTTGCTCGCCGGACTTGAGCGCCGCATCGATCTGCACTTCGTCCTTGGTGGAGAGCAGTTCCTTGACCTCGCGCGCCTTGACCATCAAGAGCCGCGTATCTTCGTCCGACAGGGGCTGCAATTGGGCTTGCTGGCTGATCCAGCAGAACAGACGATGATCGAAGTCATCCCCGCCCAGGGCCGAATCGCCCCCGGTGGCGAGCACCTCGAAGACGCCACGCGTGAGCTTGAGGATGGAGATATCGAAGGTACCGCCGCCCAGGTCGTAGACGGCGAAGATGCCTTCGGAGGCATTGTCCAGACCATAGGCGATGGCGGCGGCGGTCGGTTCGTTCAACAGGCGCAGCACGTTCAGTCCAGCCAGTTGCGCGGCATCCTTGGTGGCTTGGCGCTGGGCATCGTCGAAGTAGGCCGGCACCGTGATGACGGCACCCACCAGGTCGTCGCCCAAGGCGTCTTCCGCAGTCTGGCGCAGCGTGGCCAGGATCTGGGCCGAGACTTCCACCGGACTCTTGACGCCCGCCACGGTCTTGATCTGCACCATGCCAGGCTGGTCCTGGAAGTCATAGGGCATGTTCTCGGCGTGGGCGATGTCCTTGAGGCCACGGCCCATGAAGCGCTTGACCGAGACGATGGTATTGCGCGGATCGATGGTCTGCGCGGCCTGGGCCTTGTAGCCGATGTTGGCGTGGCCATTGGGCAGGTAGCGCACGATGGAGGGCAGCAGTACGCGGCCATCGTCATCGGCCAACACTTCAGGGATGCTGTTGCGCACGGTGGCCACCAGCGAATTGGTGGTGCCCAGGTCGATGCCAACGGCCAGACGGCGCTGGTGCGGCGCGGTGGACATGCCCGGTTCGGAAATCTGCAGTAAAGCCATAGGAGGTGGACGGGTCGTGAAGCGTTATTCAGGTAAGGCCATCCGAATGCCGAGGCCGATGAAGGCGCAACCTGCAAGGCGGTTCAGATGGACGGAAGCAGTGGCACGGCGGCGGAAGTAAGCCCCGACGCTGCCGGAAAAAAGCGCGATGGCGCTGAAGATGACAAAGGCCTGGACAATGAACACCAGCGCCAGTACCAGCATCTGCAAGGCTTCATGACCGGCTTCGCGCCGCACGAACTGCGGCAGGAAGGCGATGAAGAACAGCGTCACCTTGGGATTGAGCATGTTGGCCAGCACGCTTTGCCAGTAGATGCGGCGCAGCGGTACGGCGCTCATGCCCTGCCCATCCGCAGCCAGCGCGATGCCGGCCGAGGCCGAGCGCAGCGTGCGCACGCCGAGATAGGCCAGGTAAGCCGCGCCCGCATATTGCAGGGCGTGGTAGGCCGGCGCGTAGGCCTTGATCAGGGCGGCAAAACCCAGCACCGCCAGCAGCGTATGGAAGATCAATCCCGAGCAGAAACCGGCGGCGGCCACCAGGCCGGCCTGGCGACCTTGCGCGATGCCCCGGGTGAGCACGTAGAGGTTATCCGGGCCGGGGGCCAGGGTCAGCGTCATGGCGGCCAGCAGGAAGAGGAACAGGTCGGGCATGGGCGGCTTTCGCGGATCAGCCTTCGATCAGGGCGAAGGCATCGCCGATCTCGGCACCGAACTTGTCGAGAAACATCAATTGGCGCACCAGTTGTCCGGCCGCAGCGTAATCGGCGGCATCGAGCAGGGCTTCGATGCGGGCGATCTCGGCTTTCTTCTCAGCCAGCAGTTCGGCGTTGAGGCGTTCCAGCGCGTCGATATCCTTGCCGGCCTTGGCATCGTCGAGCATTTCGCGCCACTCCATCTGCTGCATCAGGAAGGCCGGGGCCATGGCGGTATTGGACTCGGTCTGCAAGTCCACGCCATGCAGCTCGCACAGGTAACGAGCGCGCTTCAGGGGATTCTTCAGCGTCTGGTAGGCCTCGTTGGCGCGGGTAGCCCATTGCATGGCCACGCGCTTTTCGGCGTCGCTGGCATGGGCGAACTTGTCCGGGTGAGCTTGGCTCTGCACCTGGTGGTATGCCTGCTCCAGCGCCTTCTGGTCGATGGCAAAGCGTTGCGGCAACTGGAACAGGTCGTAGTGGTTTTGCATGGCTGAAAAATAAAAAAGCCTGTCGGACCGCAACAGGCTTGGCACATCAAGGACGGCACGGTGACCAGGCGGCCCCGCATGGCGCCATCACGAGGCTGTCACAAGGCTATCACGAGCCGG
Source organism: Herbaspirillum sp. B65 (assembly GCF_000333555.1). Classification (NCBI taxonomy): domain Bacteria; kingdom Pseudomonadati; phylum Pseudomonadota; class Betaproteobacteria; order Burkholderiales; family Oxalobacteraceae; genus Herbaspirillum; species Herbaspirillum sp. B65. The sequence continues at coordinate 9,958 of NZ_BADI01000340.1, forward strand.
CTAAGCACTGGCCGCTGCGCCACCACGGCGGCGCGACGGCATCGACGATGATCCCATCCGGGATCGGGGATCAGATTCAGACTCAGATGCGGAAGCTTTCGCCGCAGCCGCACTCATCCTTGACGTTGGGATTCTGGAACTTGAACCCTTCGTTCAAGCCTTCGCGGGCAAAGTCCAGCTCGGTGCCATCGATGTAGGGCAGGCTCTTGGGATCGACGAAGACGCGCACGCCATGCGACTCGAAGACGGTGTCTTCGGCCGCTTGTTCATCCACATACTCCAGCTTGTAGGCCAGGCCGGAGCAGCCGGTGGTGCGCACGCCCAGGCGCAGGCCGATGCCTTTGCCACGGCGCTCCATGTAGCGGCTGATGTGTTTTGCTGCCTTCTCTGTCAACGTGATTGCCATGATGCTTGCCTTACGAAATCGAAAACGGCCGATGCCTGTTGCCGGGAAACGCCGCTCAGGCGGCCTTGGCCTTCTGGTCCTCGCCGTGCTTGGCCTTGTAGTCCTGCACCGCCGCCTTGATGGCGTCTTCGGCCAGGATCGAGCAGTGGATCTTCACCGGCGGCAGCGCCAGTTCTTCGGCGATCTGGGTGTTCTTGATGGACAGCGCCTGGTCCAGGGTCTTGCCCTTGACCCATTCGGTCACCAGCGAGGAAGAGGCAATGGCCGAACCGCAGCCATAGGTCTTGAACTTGGCATCCTGGATCACGCCATCGGCGCCGACCTTGATCTGCAGCTTCATCACGTCGCCGCAGGCCGGCGCGCCGACCATGCCGGTACCCACGGTGTCATCGCCCTTTTCGAAGGCGCCGACGTTGCGGGGGTTTTCATAGTGGTCGAGTACTTTTTCCGAATAAGACATGTTCTTGCTCCCTAGATGATGGTGTCTACCATCGCCCTGCCCTGCTGCGGCTGCTGGCGATGGCTGGCAGAGTCCTGATTAGTGGGCCGCCCACTGGATGGTGGACAGGTCCACGCCGTCCTTGTACATGTCCCACAGCGGGGACAGCTCGCGCAGCTTGCCGACCTTGCTCTTGATCAGTTCGATGGTGAAGTCGATGTCTTCCTCGGTGGTGAAGCGACCGATGGTGAAGCGGATCGAGCTGTGCGCCAGTTCGTCGCTGCGGCCCAGGGCGCGCAGCACGTAGGACGGCTCCAGGCTGGCCGAGGTGCAGGCCGAGCCGGAAGAGACGGCGATATCCTTGATGGCCATGATCAGCGACTCACCTTCCACGTAGTTGAAGCTCACGTTCAGGTTGTGGGGCACGCGATGCTCCATGTCACCATTGATGTAGGTTTCTTCGATTTCCTGCAAGCCCTTGGCCAGGCGGTCGCGCAGGGCGCGGATGCGGGCCAGTTCGCTGTCCATTTCTTCACGTGCGATGCGGAAGGCTTCACCCATGCCCACGATCTGGTGGGTAGCCAGGGTGCCCGAACGCAGGCCGCGCTCATGACCACCGCCGTGCATCTGCGCTTCGATGCGCACGCGCGGCTTGCGGCGCACATAGAGCGCACCGATGCCCTTGGGGCCGTAGGTCTTGTGAGCCGAGAAGCTCATCAGGTCGACCTTCCAGTTTTCCAGGTCGATCTTCACCTTGCCGGTGGCTTGCGCCGCGTCGCTGTGGAAGATGATGCCCTTGGAGCGGCAGAACTCACCGATTTCCGGCACCGGCTGGATCACGCCGATCTCATTGTTGACCAGCATCACCGAGACCAGGATGGTGTCTGGACGCACGGCTGCGGCGATCTGCTCGACGGTGACCAGGCCATTGTCCTGCGGCTGCAGGTAGGTGGCTTCGAAGCCCACGCGCTCCAGCTCGCGGAAGGTGTCCAGCACCGCCTTGTGCTCGGTCTTGACGGTGATGATGTGCTTGCCCTTGGACTTGTAGAACTGCGCCGCGCCCTTGATGGCCAGGTTGTTGCTCTCGGTGGCGCCGGAGGTCCAGATGATCTCGCGCGAGTCGGCATTGACCAGCTTGGCCACTTCTTCACGCGCCTCTTCCACCGCCTTTTCAGCGGTCCAGCCATACATGTGGCTGCGCGAGGCGGGATTACCGAACTGCTCGCGCAGGTAGGGGATCATCTTGTCGGCCACGCGCGGATCGACCGGAGTGGTCGCCGAGTAATCCATGTAAATCGGGAAGTGCGGAGCCTTGATGGTCTCCAGCAGGCTTTTTTCCAGGGGTGCGTTCATATGTGCTTGCTCCAAATCAGGCTGCGGCTTGCGGGCGGTGCAATACCACCACGCTCTGCGAGTCGGCGGCGCGATGCTCCACCGGCTTGGGTTCTTTTTGCTGGTCGACCAGGTCCTGGAGCGATACCGAATCCAGGTACTCGACCATTTTTTCATTCAGGGTGGACCACAGCTCATGCGTCATGCAGCGCGCCCCGCCCGGATGGGCCGCACTGTGGCAATTTTCCTTGCCACCGCACTGGGTTGCATCCAGGGGTTCGTCCACCGCGATGATGATGTCGGCCACCGACACGTCGGCGGCCTTGCGGGCGAGATTGTAACCACCGCCGGGGCCTCTGACGGACTCGACGATCTGGTGACGCCGCAACTTGCCGAACAACTGCTCCAGATATGATAAAGAAATTTCCTGGCGCTCGCTGATGGCCGACAACGTGACGGGGCCCTTGCCCTGGCGCAAGGCCAGGTCAATCATCGCCGTCACGGCAAAACGACCTTTGGTGGTTAGACGCATGGATTCCGCTCCAGAAACAAATGAACCGGCACGGCCGGCTGCCCTGAATTCCCGAATATTTGAGTCAAGTATAACAAACCCGAGTAATTCTGTCAGGTACCCTTGCTTTTCCTTCATATCGATCAAAAACCGGCCGGCATCAAATTCCGGCGAAACTTGTCTGACCTCTTGCGCAAAGTGCGCTACTCTCACGAGGACGGCTGGCATTGGCGTCGTGCCGGCTTATCGATCTGGTAAGATGACGCGACAATTTCCACCCGGCCAGATGCGGACCGCCCACAACAACACCAGTCGGGTCCGCCAGCGCCCCCATCAAAGAACGATATGGATGTAAGCGATACCCCCAACCCGCTGCTGCGCCCGCGCCGCAAGCCCCAGAGCCTGTCGCAGGAGGTGGTGGCGACCTTGTCGGCCATGATCGACAACGGCAGCATCAAACCGGGCGAGAAACTGCCCACCGAGTCCGAAATCATGCAGACCCAGGGGGTCTCGCGCACCGTGGTGCGCGAAGCCATCTCGCGCCTGCAGGCCGCCGGCCTGGTGGAAACCCGGCACGGCATCGGTACCTTCGTACTGGAAGCCAAGAAGGGTTCCAACATCAACATCGATCCGGCCACCATCACCACCATGCGCGACCTGCTGGCGCTGCTGGAGTTGCGCATCAGCCTGGAAACCGAGACGGCCGGCCTGGCCGCGGCCCGCCGCAGCGAAGAGCAATTGCAGGAAATCCGCCAGGCGCTGGACCTGTTCAGGGACAACCAGTTGAACGGCGGCGATACCGTGGGCCCGGATTTCCGCTTCCACTTCGCCATTGCCAACGCCACCGGCAACCGCTATTTCATCGAGATCATCAGCCATCTCGGCATGGGCGTGATCCCGCGCAAGCGCATCAACACCGCCGAACTGGCCCACGACCAGCAGTCGAGCTACCTGGACCGGGTGCAGCGCGAACATGAAGATATCTTCGATGCCATCGCCCGCGGCGACTCCGAAGCGGCCCGGGGCGGCATGCGCAATCACCTCACCAACAGCCGCGAACGACTGCGGCGCGCGCAGCAGGAAAGCGAATCGGGCGCACCACCGGCGCTGACACGGCACGCTG
>NZ_BADI01000339.1:0-3101 GCF_000333555.1 Herbaspirillum sp. B65
TGTTGAGGGTGATTTCCAGCATATCGGCCATGGCCGACAGGCAGGCGTTGAGGATGATGTTGCCCAGTTCGCACATGGCTTCGCGCTCGAACTCGGCCAGTTCTTCCAGGCTCATGGTCGAGCCCATCATGTCGCGCACGATGGCCAGCGCCCGCTCTTCGGTAAACAGCAGCACCGCCTCGGCCTCGAAGGGGCCGCCGAAATTCTGGCTCACGGTGGCAAAGCGGCCGGGTGCGCGCGGCAGCACTTGTTCGTTGATGGCGTCGCTGCGCAGCACTTCCACCGAGGGCACGGTCAGGCACACTTCATCGCCCACGATTTCGGACAGACTTTGCGCCGCGCGACCGGCGCCGACGTTGAAGATCTCGGTCAGGGCATCGCGCTCGATGTCATTGAAGATGCTCACCACTCGCCCCGGAAATGGCGCAGGGCCTGGGCAATCGATTTTTCGGTGACCGGCTTGGCGACGAAGACAGCGCCCAGTTGCTGGGCGCGGGTCTGCACGGCTTCCTGGACATTGGCCGAGAAGATGGCGATGCGCACCGCAGGATGCGACTGCAGGATCTGCGCGGCGGCATCGGTGCCCAGCATACCGGGCATGTTGATATCCATCGTGCAGAAGTCCGGCGCGCCTTGCTGCACCTGCCGGATCGCCTCCTCGCCATTGGCCGCTTCACTGACTTGCCAATCGGGATGCACCGCCAGTACGTGGGCCTTGATAACCATGCGCGAGACCTTGCTGTCATCGACGATGAGGAGGGTCTTGCCGGGTTCCTTGCTTGACATCTTTTATCACCTTGACCATCAAAAAACTGAAAAATGCTGACATCTTGTCGCATATTCCAAGATGATAAATTAAAAACAATTTATATCGTATGCGTAATTCCTTATGTGAACGAATCCGCATCATTGAAAGCGCAAAAAACCGACCCGCGCAACGACGCTGGCGGGCCGGTTTTCCAGAATTTGCGCAGAAGCCATTGCGCACAGGAAACTTCATGCTTCAACAGCAGCGCCCCACCCGCCCCTTGCCGCCATAGCGAGCTTCCTGACGTTCGCGGAAGAATTCTTCATACGTCATCACAGGCAGCTCAGGGTGAGCCTGTTTCATATGGGCCACGTAGGTATCGTATTCGGGCATCCCGACCATCAGGTTCAGGGTGCGCCCGACCTGGCGCCGCCAGGCCAACAGTTGCGCCAGGGCGCCAGGTTTGCTCATGCGATGGCCTCGTAGCAGGTTCATTGTTGCGCCAGGGCGCTGGCCGGCAGCGCTTCGTAGGGCGCTTCCTTGACGCTGGGCTGATGCGCCGCGCGGGCTCGCAAGACCGTGCGGATGCCAAACACCAGCACGCTGATGACCACCAGCATGAACATGGCGGCCAGGCCAGCATCGATGTAGTCATTGAAGATCACCTGACGCATCTGTTCGATCGACTTGGCCGGGGCCAGCAGCTTGCCCTCATCCAGCGCCGCCTGGTACTTGCGGGCATGGGCCAGGAAGCCCACCCGCGCATTGGCATCGAACACCTTTTGCCAACCGGCGCTCAGGGTGCAGATCAAGAGCCAGGTGGTCGGTACCACCGTGACCCAGGCAAAGCGGTCACGCTTCATCTTGAACAGCACGCAGGTGGCCAGGATCAGGGCGATACCGGCCAGCATCTGGTTGGAGATGCCAAACAGCGGCCACAAGGTATTGATGCCGCCCAGCGGATCGACCACGCCCTGGTACAGGAAGTAACCCCAGCCGGCCACGCACAGGCCGGTCGCCGTCAGGCTGGCGGCCCAGGAGTCGGTGCGCTTCATCGGCGGGATAAAGGCGCCCAACAGGTCTTGCAGCATGAAGCGACCCGCACGGGTACCGGCATCCACGGCGGTGAGGATGAAGAGCGCTCGACAGGGGATCGCGAAGTGATACCAGAAGCCCATCAGCGCTTCGCCGGTCACGCCGGCGAGGATCTGCGCCATGCCCACGGCCAGCGTGGGGGCGCCACCGGCACGCGAGATGATGGTGTGTTCGCCCACGGCCTGGGCGGTGTGGGTGAGCATCTCCGGGGTGATATGGAAGCCCCATTGCGAGATCACCTGCGCCACGTTCTCGGGCGTGGTGCCGATCAGCGCGGCCGGGCTGTTCATGGCGAAGTAGATGCCGGGTTCGATGCAGGAGGCCGCGATCAGGGCCATGATGGCCACGAAGGATTCCATGAGCATGGCACCATAGCCGATGAAGCGCGCGTGCTGTTCGTTTTCCAGCAGCTTGGGCGTGGTGCCCGAGGAAATGAGGGCATGGAAACCCGAGACCGCACCGCAGGCGATGGTGATGAACAGGAACGGGAACAGCGAGCCCGACCACACCGGACCGCTGCCGTCGATGAAGCGGGTCACGGCGTGCATCTTCAGATGCGGGGCAATGAAGATGATGCCCAGCGCCAGGGCGGCGATGGTGCCGATCTTGAGGAAGGTCGACAGGTAGTCGCGCGGGGCCAGCAGCAGCCACACCGGCAGCACCGAGGCGACGAAGCCATAGCCGATCAACATCCAGGTCAGTTGCTTGCCGTTGAAGCTGAACCATTGGCCCAGCACCGCGTGTTCCTGCACATACTGGCCACCGACGATGGCCAGCATCAGCAGCACGAAACCGATCCAGGACACTTCACCGATGCGGCCCGGACGCAGGTAGCGCGAATAGACGCCCATGAAGAGCGCAATGGGGATGGTCGCGGCCACCGTGAAGGTCCCCCAGGGCGACTCCGCCAGGGCCTTGACCACGATCAGCGCCAGCACCGCCAGGATGATCACCATGATCATGAAAGCACCGAAGAGCGCAATCACGCCCGGCACCTGGCCCAGTTCGGACTTGATCAGGTCGCCCAGCGAGCGGCCGTCGCGGCGGGTAGAGATGAACAGCACCATGAAGTCCTGCACCGCACCGGCAAACACCACCCCGGCCAGGATCCACAACATGCCCGGCAGGTAGCCCATCTGCGCGGCCAGCACCGGGCCCACCAGCGGACCGGCGCCGGCGATGGCGGCGAAATTGGTGGCCGAAGAGCACGTATTTGTTGGTCGGGACGTAGTCCAGGCCATCATTGGATTTGTAGGCC
>NZ_BADI01000338.1:0-6637 GCF_000333555.1 Herbaspirillum sp. B65
CCATTGTCGAGCTTGAGGCAAGCAATTTGCCGCCCGTCATGGCGGCCATGCGACAGCCTCACCAGGACAGCCCCTGACGTGGCAGACGCAGCGATCCGATATACTGCTGCCTTTACCCTTTATTCTTTATCCAGCCTTCATCAGGCGCCGGTCGCCCATGCCGGCCCCGTATCGACCATGTCCGAGCAAGCCCCCGAACCGATCTTCCCCGACGATGCCGTAGCCGGCGCCGAGACCATCCCCGCGCCACGTGCCTGGATCGTGCTGCAGAACGTGCAGGAAGTGGAAACCTGGATCGACACCTACAACCGCGAACTGCAAGCCGTGGTATTCCGCCACAAGATGAACACCGTCAACGCCGGCCAGGGCATCTGCTTCACGCTGGAACTGGGCGGCCAGATCTACCTGCACACCACGCCGGAAGGCCAGATCCTGCTGGACGTGAGCGAAGAAGCCACGTGGGCGGCCCCGGTCATCAGCGCCGCTGCCAACGTGGCCGCGCCCGCAGGGAGCGTGTGGGTGCTGCCGCCCGATACGCTCACGCAATTGATCCTGGGGCTGTCGGGATTGATCGCCACTTCGCAGTTCGTGCTACGCCACGAATACCGGCTGGGCAAGTCGCAGCGCGCCTATTGAAGTCATCCCGACCCCACGCCCGGCCTCTGCCTGTCCCCATTCTGAAATGTGACCCCATGAAAGAACGCACCCTGATCGCCGCCGGCGCCCTGAACATGTTCATGGCCGTAGGCTGCGGCGCCTTCGGCGCCCATGGTCTGAAGAAGATGATTTCCGAAGAGATGCTGGCCATCTGGCACACCGCCGTGACCTACCAGGTCATGCACGCGCTGGGCATGATCGCCATCGCCCTGCTGATGCCGCGCATGAACGGCGCCGCCCTGCGCTGGGCCGGCGCGCTCATGCTGGCGGGCATTGTCATCTTCAGTGGCAGCCTGTACCTGCTGGCGCTGACTGGCACCCGCATCCTGGGCGCGATCACGCCGTTGGGCGGCGTGGCCTTCCTGGCGGCCTGGCTGCTGGTGGCCTGGGCGGCGCTGCAAAACCGACCAGCCGCTCAATAGCAGCATTAAGCCAGCTTCAACACTGGATCAAACAGCCTTAAACAGCCATTAACGGTCATTAACGGCCATTAAGGGTCCTGCAAGACGCCGGCTCAAGCCGCCGCACCACTCAAGGCTTCCTTGACCAGCTCATCGATTTCACCGGTGATGTTGGACAACACCCCGGCCACCACCGAAAATTCCTTGCCAGCCTGCCCCGAGCGGGCCGCCACGATGCGCGCATTGAAGGCCACCAGCTTGGCTTGCCGGGCGATGGTCTCGATATCGGTCATGATGCCGCGCAACTGCTGGCGCATCAGGCGCGCGTGCTTCTTTGATTGCGCTTCGTAGACCGCCGTGATCTCGTTCAACACCGCCAGCAAGGGCGTGGTTTCCTGCACCAGCTGCTCCAGCAGGGTCGAGGCTGTCTTGAGCTTGTCTTCGATGGCGTTGAGCGTGCGTTGCGCCAGCTCGGCAAAGGCCGTGATACGGGCATCTCCACGCGCACGGCCGTAATACACCTCTTCCAGTTCGGCGCAGAAGACACCGGGCAGATCACCGGAGCGCCTGACCAAGGCCGCATGGGCCTGGACGAACAAGGACAAGGCCTCGCGCGCCGTGGTGCTCGCCCCCTGCTGTCCTTGCGCGGCCAGCACGGCATAGAGCACCATGCGCTGCGAAGTGAAACGGCGACGCCCGGACAGATTGATCATGGCGCCGAATACCTCCCCGGAAAGCGGGACGGTCGGCGCCTCGGCGCCCTTGGGCACAGGGACGGTGTCGGTCACGGCCAGGCTGGACATGGGATTTCCTTCCAACGATGAAACGATAAAGCGCTCTGAGGCAACAAACTCAGGCCGCCTCGCGCGCCGGATGAGCCTGCTTGCGGTAGAGGAATTCCAGCACCGCGGTGCGGTACTGGCCATACTGCGCATCCTGGGCCAGCATCACACGATCACGCGGGCGCGCCAGGTTCACCTCCAGCACTTCGCCGATGGTGGCCGCCGGGCCATTGGTCATCATCACGATGCGATCCGACAGCAGCACCGCTTCGTCCACATCGTGGGTCACCATCACGACCGTGGATTCGGTCTTGGCCACGATCTTGAGCAACTCATCCTGCAGGTGGGCGCGGGTGAGCGCATCGAGTGCGCCAAAGGGTTCATCCATCAGCAAGACCTTGGGTTCCATGGCCAGCGCACGGGCGATGCCCACGCGTTGCTTCATGCCGCCCGAGATTTCATTGGGTCGCTTGTTCTCGGCCGCAGTCAGGCCCACCAGCGCCAGCGCAGCGCGGGTGCGGTCACGCAACTGGGTGCGATTTTCGCTGGCGCCGAAGACCCGCTCCACCCCGAGATAGATGTTTTCGTAGCAGGTCAGCCAAGGCAAGAGCGAATGGTTCTGGAACACCACCGCCCGCTCCGGGGCCGGGCCACCGATCTCGCGATTGGCGCACAGGAGCACGCCCTCGCTAGGCTGCAGCAACCCCGCGATCAGGTTCAGCAAGGTCGACTTGCCGCAGCCGGAGTGGCCGATGAGGGTGACGAACTGGCCCTTGGCCACCGTCAGGTTGATCTCGCGCAGCGCGTGGAAGGCGCCCTTCTTGGTGTGGAACACCATCTCTACGCCGTGGATGTCGATGAATTTGCCGTTGAGGTTGTCCATGCTCTGCGCCCCTTAGTGATTGACCTGCTCGTAGGTAAAGGCCTTGGCCAGCGCCACCAGCAATTGCTCCAGGATCAGGCCGACCACCCCGATGACGACGATGGCGATGATGATGTGCGGCACGTTCAGGTTGTTCCATTCATCCCAGACCCAGAAGCCGATCCCGACGCCACCGGTCAGCATCTCGGCGGCCACGATCACCAGCCAGGCAGTGCCGATGGACAGCCGCACACCGGTCAGCATGTAGGGCAGCACCGAGGGAAAGAGGATCTTGGTCAGCACCTTCCATTCCGACAGGTTCAACACCCGCGCCACGTTCATGTAATCCTGCGGCACGCGCTGCACACCCACGGCGGTGTTGATGATCATCGGCCAGATCGAGCAGATGAAGATGGACCAGATCGCCGCCGGGTTGGCCGACTTGAATACCAACAGGCCAATAGGCAACCAGGCCAGCGGCGAGACCGGGCGCAACAAACTGATGATGGGGCCGAACATGCGCGCCAGGAATTCCACCCGGCCAATCGCAAAGCCCAGCGGAATGCCCACCAGCGCGGCCAGTCCAAAGCCCAGGCCGACCCGCTGCAGCGAAGCCAGCACGTTCCAGCCTATGCCCTGGTCATTGGGACTGTTGCGATAGAAGGGATCGGAGAACATCACCCCGGCTTCCTTCAAGGTGGTCCACGGAGTGGGGAAGCTGCTGGTCTTCAAGGCGATGATCTGCCACACCAGCACCAGCAGGGCCACGCCCAGAAGCGGCGGCGCCACCCGCATGAACAGGCCGCTGCCGGCGACCCGCTTGCTGCTGCGGCGCGCCTTGGCAGTGGCCACCCGCGGCACGGCCTGCGGCTCGTTGGCGGCGCCGGCGCGCATAGGCTCGGCGGCGTGAAGCGCTCCGCCCTGACTGGGACTGTTGCCGGCGGGCTTGGCGTTCTCACCCATGATGCTTTCCACGACTGCACTCATCGCTTTCCCCTTGCTGAACATACTTCATCGTGACGGCCCCGCGCGAGGCCGGACATGACTGCCGATACCTTGGACGTACTACACCTTGATCTTGAAGGATTGCGCATAGGCCGCCGGATTCTTGCCATCCCAGACCGTGCCATCCATCAGCTTGGAACTGCGCATGACGTCCTTGGGCAGCGGTGTCTTGGTCATGGCGGCGGCCTCCTTGTAGAGGTCGATCTGGTTGACCGACTTGGCCACGGCCAGATAATCCGGGTCGCTCTTCAACAAGCCCCAGCGGCGATGCTGGGTCATGAACCACATGCCATCGGAGAGGAACGGGAAGTTGACCTGGCCCTCTTCATAGAACTTCATATAGTTGGGATCGTCCCAGGTCTTGCCCAGGCCGTTCTGATAGCGCCCGAGGATGCGCTGGTCGATCACGTCCTTGCTGGTGTTCACATAGGACTTGTCGGCGATCACCTCGGCCATCTTGTTCTTGTTCACCAGCGAGGCATCGATCCACTTGCTGGCGTCGAGGATGGCCGCCATCATGGCGCGGCAGGTGTTGGGATATTTCTGCACGAATTCGCGCGAGGTACCGAGCACCTTCTCGGGATGATCCTTCCAGATATCCTGCGTAGTGATGGCGGTGATGCCCACGCCATCGACGATGGCGCGATGGCCCCAGGGTTCGCCCACGCAGAAACCATCCATGTTGCCCACCCGCATATTGGCCACCATCTGCGGCGGCGGCACGGTGATGACCTTGGCATCCTTCATCGGATGGATGCCATTGGCGGCCAGCCAGTAATACAGCCACATGGCGTGCGTGCCCGTCGGGAAAGTCTGGGCGAAGGTGTATTCGCGCTTGTCGCTTTGCATCAGCTTGTAGAGCGAGGCGCCATCGACGGCGCCCTTGTCGGCCAGCTTCTTGGACAGGGTGATGGCCTGGCCATTGTGGTTCAGGCCCATCAGCACGGCCATGTCCTTCTTCTGGCCGCCGATGCCCAGTTGCACGCCATAGATCAGACCGTAGAGCACGTGGGCCGCATCCAGTTCGCCATTGGTGAGCTTGTCGCGCACGCCGGCCCAGGAGGCTTCCTTGCTGGGGACGATCTTGATGCCGTACTTCTTGTCAAAGCCCAGCACCGAAGCCATCACCACCGAGGCGCAATCGGTCAGGGGGATGAAGCCGATCTTCACTTCTTCCTTTTCCGGCTTGTCCGAGCCGGCCGCCCAGGCGCCGCCCGTGGCCAGGCCCATCATGCCGGCCCCGGTGGCCAGCGCCGCGCCTTGCAGCAGTTGGCGACGCTTGCCGTCCACCGTCGCCGCTGCATTGATCTGTTCGCCTTGCGCGAGCCCGCCCACCTTGTCCACCTGACCCTTGGATTTCATAGCACCCTTCCCCTTGCGTTGCAAATTGACGAAAGCCACAAACGACAAAAGGCGCATTCCGCCATGGGAGACCCATCACGGAAGACGCCTTGTCCTGACGGCGCGACCGCCATGGTCACACCTTCACTTCACATCTGTTGCGCACTGTTGCGCTATGCACTCCATTCAGCAAAGAGCGTGCCAGCAGCGGTGCATCCATCGTGAAGGCGCGCCGGCTCTGGCGCATCGCAGCCAACAGGAAGTCGGTAGCGCGCCAACGCCAAGCCCTCGGCGCGACCTGAACGAGCGCTCATCGCACTGCCTTTGTGCTCTGCACCAAGTTGGCAGGGATTTGTCAGCTGGCACGCGAGCGCCTACCCCGGCGTGCAGGATTTTCCTACAGCACATTGCGAGGGGCGCTGATCGCGGGGCCGGGCGGGCCGCACCTATGATGACCCCAGCATCAAATGAATGATTCGAACGACCCGGCCCTTGCTCTTCTGGCGGGCAAGAACGACTTCAATAAGAAAGGAGAACCTCCATGACCCTCGGTACCATCCTGCTCATCGTCCTGATCCTGATCCTGCTGGGCGTGATCCCGGCCTGGCCGCACAGCCGCAACTGGGGCTACGGTCCCAGCGGTATCGCCGGCACCATCGTCATCATCCTGCTGATCCTGCTCTTGCTAGGCAAGATATAAGGGAGCCGGCGGCCCCCGCTGCCTGGACATCCCCTTCCCTCCCCAAGCCTGATACCATCGCGTGGCGGAGGGCAAGACGGCGCGCACGGTGCCTTGCCACCGTTCGCGCCGTCTGCTTTGCGGCTCCCTCCCGGCAACGAGGAGCCAGCCCGCACAGGCGGCTGGCATCCCCGTAATCGTGATGAGGCCCACCCTGATGAACAATAAATTGCTCGCATCCTCCCTGCTGGGCGCCCTGGCGGCGCTGGCGCTGCATGTCGGCACGGCGCACGCCGCCGACCAAAAGCTGGTCAACGGCGACCCGGCGCGCTGGTACCAGGCCGACGACAGCCCCAAGGCGCGCCTGCGCAATCTCAACCAGGAAACCACCGCCGCCTACGGCCAAGCCCTGCAAGACTGCAAGGCGCTGCGCGGCAAACAGGCGCGCGCCTGCCGCCAGCAAGCCGGCGCCGCCCGCAAGGACGATGCGGCCCGCGCCCAACGCATCTACCAGGATTACAAGGCGGCCGCCGCCAAGTCGGGCAGTTGAACCCAGGTCCGCACTGGCAAGGCCATCATGAAAAAAGCGCCGGGCGATGTGCCTCGCCCGGCGCTTCTTTGCTCTCTGTTCCTTGATATCTGATGTCAGAGATTTGACCTCTGACAAGCCTGGCACCCAAGGTGCCAAGCCCGCGGGATCACTTGCCGACCTGGTTACCGATCACGCCCCCCACGGCGGCGCCACCCACGGTACCGAGGCCGCTGCCCCCGGTGAGTACGGCACCACCGACCGCACCGACACCGGCGCCCACGGCAGTGTTCTTGTCGCGCTGGGACATGTTGCTGCAACCGGTCAGGGTGGCAAAGGCACAGATGGCCACGGTACAGACGGCCAGTTTTGCAGGGTATC
>NZ_BADI01000337.1:0-5253 GCF_000333555.1 Herbaspirillum sp. B65
TGGAAGAGGAATGGTCTTTTGCTATTTTTCTTTGTAGACTTAAATTCCCGAATCAATTCTGAATGTAATTTTTAGTAAAGGCAAGAAATCTCACTCGCCGTTTGACACAAATCATCCACGCATGTTTTTCGGACAAGGTGGAACGCGTCCTCGGATGTCGTCAGAACGACGCTACATTCATCACGGTTGGGGCAAACAATCGATCGTGTCGGACGACTTGAATGTCCGACACGCCAGGCGTTAACGTAGCTTTAACGTACTTTAACGTAGCTTTAACGTAGCTTTAACGCGGCTTTAACGCAGCTCTGCCGTAGCCGGCACCAGGCTATCCGCATTGATATCGGCAATCTTGTGCGCCCCCGTCAAGGTCATGGCCACCTGCATTTCCTTGGCAAACAAGCTCAACAGGTTTTCCACCCCGGCCTGTCCTTCGGCGGCCAATGCATAGATGAATGCGCGACCCAGCATCACCGTGTCGGCACCCAGCGCCAACATGCGCACCACATCCAGCCCCGAGCGCACGCCCGAGTCCACCAGGATGGCCAGCTCGCCCTTGACGGCGCTGGCGATCTCGGGCAAGGCACGGGCGGTCGAGAGCACGCCATCGAGCTGCCGCCCACCGTGATTGGAAACCACGATGCCATTGGCCCCGAAGCTGACGGCCTGGCGCGCATCGACCGGGTCCAGGATGCCCTTCAAGATCATGTTGCCCTTCCAGGCGTCGCGAATCCACTGCAAGTCGTGCCAGCCGATACTGGGGTCGAAGTTGGCGCCCAGCCAGCCCACGTAATCCTCCAGCCCGGTCTTCTTGTTCAGGTAGGCCGAGACGTTGCCCAGGTCATGCGGACGACCCAGCAGACCCACGTCCAACGCCCAGCGCGGATGGGTCACGGCTTGCAGGTAGCGGCGCAGTGCGGCATTGGGACCGGACATGCCGGAATGACGATCACGATAGCGCGCGCCGGGCACCGGCATGTCCACCGTAAACACCAGGTTGCGCACCCCGGCCGCCCAGGCGCGATCGAGCACGTTCTTCATGAAGCCGCGATCCTTGAGCACATAGAGCTGGAACCAGATCGGCTGCTCCACCGCGCCCTGCACCTCTTCGATGGAGCACACCGACACCGTGGACAAGGTAAAGGGAATGCCGGCCTTGGTCGCTGCCCGCGCCGCCTGCACTTCACCGCGACGGGCATACATGCCGGTCAGGCCGACCGGCGAGAGCGCGATGGGCATGGCCAGCGATTGTCCCAGCAGCGTCGTGGTCAGATCGACCTGGCCGACTTTCTTTCACACCCGCTGGCGCAAGGCCACTGCCGCAGATCGTGCGAATTGCGCGCCAGCGTGTCCTCGGCATAGGCCCTTCATCGATGTAATCGAACAGGAAACGCGGCAGGCGGCGGCGTGCGCCTTCGCGGTAATCGAGCGTAGAAGAAATGATCATGATATGAAGGTCCTTGTGGAAAGAGAGGGTTATACCGACGCAGCGCGACGCGCACGGGCGGGGGCTTCTTCAAGGTCCAGCAAGCGGCGCTGGACGAATTCGAGATGGGCATTGGCATGGCTGCGGGCATCCTCGGCCCGTCCTTCCAGGATGGCGTCCAGGATCTGGCGATGCTGGCGGTCGAGGGCAGCGACGATATCGGGCAGGCAATAGAGCTGGCGCAGCGTATCGGCGATGCTGATTTCCAGCAGCCGCAACAGGCCCGACATCACCTGGCGCAGCACCACATTGCGCGACGCCTGGGCAATGGCGAGGTGGAATGCGGCATCGGTACGGGCCTGGGCCGCCAGGTCATCCAGCGGCGCCGTGGAGACCTCCAGATAGGCTTGTCGCAGGCGCTGCCGGTCCTGCTCATTGGCGCGCAGGGCGGCGAAATAGGCGGCATCGCCTTCCAGCGAAGAACGGATCTCGGCCACGTCCTTCCAATAGCCGGCATCGCTGCGCGCCAGTGGTGCCAGCGGCAGCAAGGCTTCGGCAATGGGGTCGGTCAGCGCGGCACTGTCTTGGCCGGCCACGAAGGTGCCACCACCATGGCGCGCCACCAGCAGCCCCTGGCTGCTCAGTACCCGGATCGCCTCCCGCAAGGAAGAGCGCGATACCCCGAACTCGGCGGCCAGCGTGCGCTCAGAAGGGAGCTTGCGTCCGGGCGCCAGGGCCCGCTCTGCAATGAAATGGGCCAGGCGATCGGTCAGGGCGGTAGCATTCATCATCGGCTCACGGGTATGTGGTAGGACCACTTTTTCAGCTTCTTAGGAAGAAATTGCAGTCGATTGTAGTATTCATACCCTAGGCATCTCAAATCATTCAAAAAGTGGTCCTACCACTTATTTTTCCCCAGCCATGAGCAAGTTGATTTCCCCCTCCATGCAAAGCCGCCTGGCCGCCGATGCGCGACGCATTGCCCGGCGCCTGGAATTGCGCTCCTTCCCCTTGTTGCAGGAACAATTCAGCGCCGCCGAAGGCTTGCGCGCCGGGGTCGCCATCGCCCTGCCCTTGGCCGCCGCCATGTTGAGCGGCCAGCGCTGGCTGGCCTGGGCGGTGTTCTCGGCGTTCTGGACCTGCCTGTGCGATGCACCGGGCCCGCATCGCCAGCGCCGCCAGCTGCTGGCCGGCTTTGCGCTGGCCGGCACGGTCGTGGCCTTCGTCGGTTCGTGGACTTCTTCCTGGACGCCCCATGCGGCGCTGCTCACGGCGCCGCTGATGGTATGGGTGACCGTCACCCTGACCGGCCTGATCCCCTACGCTGCCCTGCTGGGTACGCTGCTGGCGGTGGTAGCCGTGGTGGCGGCGGGTTTCCCCCATGGGCCGGCGCTGGCGGCGCTGCAGGCGGCCTCGTTTCTGGCTGGGGCGGCCTGGGCCTGGATATTGATCAACCTGGCCTGGCGCATCGATGAAAGCGCGGCCCTGCGCCAGGCGGCCAGCGCGGCCTTGCTGCGCATGGTCGACATGAGCAGCGCCCTGCTGGCCGCGCCGGAAGGACAGCATCGCGAGCAGAACTGGCACCCTGAACATGGCGAGCACCGCCGCGCCGTGCGGCTGGCGCTGGAGCGCCTGCGCGCCATGCTGCAACGCCACGCCGACGGCTCCGGCTCAGGCGCGGCGCCATCGGCGCGCCTGCTGGAATCCTGCGAAATGATCTTCAGTGCCCTCATCGCGCTGGAGCACGCCGCCATCCAGCAACTGGCCACGCCCACCCAACGGCGCCGTGCCGCGCGGCTGGCCTGTGTGGTGCTGCTGCGCGCCCATCGGCGCCTGGCGCACGCCAAAGGCGATGCGACGGGAGCGGATCACCGACACCGCTTGCCCCTGCGCGCTCCTGCGCCCCTCCCCGACCCGGTGATGGCCGGCTGCCAATGGGCGCTGCTGCAGGCCGATACCCTGCTGCTGTCGGATCCAGCCTGGGCCATCCGCGAAGCGGCCATCGCCAGCGCAAAAACCGCCGACAACGTTCCGCCGCAAGCCTGGAGCGTGCGCCTGCTCAAGAGCCTGCAACAGGGAGGCCGACAGGCGGCGGGCGTGGCCGCTGTGTTCTATGCGGCCGAAGCCTTCCACCTGGGCTACCCCTATTGGGCCACCATGGCCGTGGTGGTGGTGTTGCAAGGAGCGGCGCGCCAGACCTGGACCCGCTGCGTGGAGCGCATCCTGGGCAGCCTGCTGGGCGGTGCGCTGGCGCTGACGCTATTGCAATTGACCCAGGGTCTGGAGCCGGTACTGCCCGTGATCGCGGTACTGCTGGCCGGCCTGGCCATTGCGCTGCGGTTGGTGAACTACACGGTCTTCGTGGTGTTCCTGACCATGCTCTTCATCTGCGTGACCGAAATGCTGCAGCCGGGCGTAGGCATCGCCTCGGCGCGCGCGCTGGACAACCTCATCGGCAGCGCCGCCGCCCTGCTGGCTGCGCTGGCCCTGTGGCCGGACCTGGGTGCCTCGCCGCGTCAGCGCATTGCCGATGGGCTCAAGGCCAATCGCGCCTACCTGGAGGCGGTGGTGACCCATCAACCACCAGCAGCACTGCGGTACCTGCAACGCCAGGCCGGCCTGACCAGCATTGATGCCGAAACCGCCCTGCACGACCTGGGCGGACTGCGCCGCCGTCGCGACGGCCTGACCGATAGCGAGATGGCCTCGCTGCGCGAACTGCGCGAACTGGCCGGACGCGCCTCGGTGGAATGGCACCGGCAGCAGGCGCATCCGCAAGCCTGCTGAACCGGTCTTAGCGCGGCGAGACAAACCCCAGCTTGTCGAGGAACTCGCCGACGATGGGTTCCCAGATCTCGGTGCCGGCCGCAAAGAGCGTATGACCATTCTTGGCGAAGGGCGGCAGCAGACGATATTGGGCCGTGCCTCCGGCCTTGACGAAAGCGTCATACCAGGCCTTGCTGTGGGTCGGGCTGAAGTATTGATCGTTCTCGGTGTAGATCCATAGCATGGGTGCCTTAGCCTGCTGGCCGAACTGGGCATACATCTGTTCCAGGCGCTCCGGGGCGCAGGGATTGCCGGGGCGCTTGTCCGGGTCGCCGCCCGAGCCACCGGCAAAATTGATCGCCCCCACCAGGCCCGCAGGATCGCGTGCGGTGGTGGCCACGGTCAGGTAACCGCCGACCGATTGGCCCACCAGCAGGACACGCTTGGCATCGACGTAGGGCTGCTGCCTGGCATAGTCCAGCACGGCCAGGATTTCCGTGCTGCCGGCCGTGGCCATGGAGGCGTAATCCTTGCTGCCGCAGCTACCGCTGTCTTCGGGATCGAACTGCGTCATGGCGGCGCCATAACCGATACGGGTCGGCTCGAACACCGCAAAGCCGCGCTCGACGAAATAACGCACCTGCTTGGTGTAACGAAAACGCGGCGGCTCGCTGCGATTGGTGGGGCTGCGACCATGACTGAGAATGAGCACCGGGAACGGCCCCGGCCCGGCCGGCTTGAATTGCGTGATAACGACCTTGGCGCTTTCTTGCTTGCCGTACATATCCTTGACGGTGACGTCGATGGAACTGACGGATTCATTGATATCCGTGGCCAGTGACTGGGCCAGCACGGCAGAAGTGGGCAGGCACAGCGCCAGCACCAGCCCGGTCAGACGCAGCATTTCATCGGCCACGAAGTAGGGCAGGGTCGCTTCCTGTGTCGCTGCCTGGGCGATGTGTTGCGCGTAGTCCTTTAATTTATCCACAGCGTTTTTCAGCAAGCGGGCCTGGTCTCCCAGCACCGATACATCCTCGGCGTCGGCGCTCACCAGCGCCAGGAAG
>NZ_BADI01000336.1:0-2167 GCF_000333555.1 Herbaspirillum sp. B65
TTGCCCGCGGCCGATGCACATGTTTCGAGGCCATAGCGCACCTGGCGGCGTGACATCTTCTGCAGCAACGACGTCATGATCCGCACCCCGGGTGGGCCCCCCCGGATGGCCGAGTGAAATGCCGGAACCGTTGACGTTGAGGATGTCCTGATCATTCCAGTCCAACCTTTTAACACCGCCAGCACCTGACAAGCAAAAGCTTCGTTGATTTCTACCAGGCCCATGTCCGTCAGAGACAAACCGGTACGCCGTAACAGCTTGTCGATGGCGGGCACCGGGCCGATACCCATTCGGGCTGGATCGCAGCCGGCCACCGCCCAACTGTGCAAATAGGCCATGGGTTCCAGCCCCAGTTCTTCGAGCTTGTCTTCCGCCACGATCAGGCAGGCGGCTGCCGCATCGTTTTGCTGGCAGCAATTGCCGGGCGTGACGGTGCCGCCTTTGATGAGGGGTCGCAATTGCGACAAAGCTTCCAGAGTGGTGTTGCCGCGGATGCCTTCATCGCGGTCAAACACGATCGGATCGCCCTTGCGCTGGGGGATGATCACCGGCACCACTTCTTCTGTAAACTTGCCGGATTCCCACGCGGCAGCGGCGCGTTGATGGCTACGCAATGCATAGACGTCTGACTCTTCACGGCTGATGCCATATTCTCGCGCCAGCGTTTCGGCCGTTTCGGGCATGCCTGAGATGAAGCCGAAACGATGCTCAGGCTGTGCACGTTCGCGGCCACGTTCCAGCCGGTCATGGAACTTCACCGATCCGGCCTTGCTGCCCCAGCGCATGCTGGTGGTGTAGTACTCGACATTGCTCATGCTTTCGATGCCGCCTGCCAGCACCACGTCGGCGGCACCGGTCTGTACCATCATGGCCGCAGAAATGACGGCCTGCAGGCCGCTGCCGCATCGGCGATCCAGTTGCATGCCGCCCGACTGCAGGGGTAAGCCCGCATTTAGCGCCAGGTAACGTCCCGTGCACGGCGTCTCGCCATTGGAAAATGACTGGGCAAACACTACGTCTTCAATCAACTCTGGATCGAGTCCGGTCTTGCCGAGCACTGCCTTTATCACGGCGGCGCCGAGGTCTTCGGTCGCCACTTTTTGTAGGCTACCGCCAAAGGCGCCGATGGCGGTTCGCATGGGGGAAACAATCGCTGCACGTCGCATGGATACTCCTGAATAGATGAATCAGATCTTGCTGAAATCGGGTGTTTCCTTGGCAAAAAAGGCGCGTACGCCCTCTTTGCTTTCGGCTGAACTGAATGCCTGATCGCTGGCAGCGAAAGAGGCTTTCAACGCGTCTTCTTCCGTCACCTCGAACGCCAGGTCGATGACCGTTTTGGCCAGGCGCAACGCCATTCTCGGGCGTTGCACCAGGGACTTCGCCAGTGCCTGCGCAGTGGCCAGGCTTTCACCGTCGGCGGCTACTCGGTTGATCAGGCCCCATGCCAATGCGGTTGCGCATCGATGGGCTCGCCCAGAAAAATCATTTCCTTGGCCCGGCCTTCGCCGATACGACGGGCCGCACGGAAGGTGCCGCCGCTACTGGGGAATACACCGAGTTTGATTTCTGGCAAGGCAAGACGACTGCGTTGATCGGCCACGATCAGGTCGCAGCACAGCGCAATTTCCAGGCCGCCACCATACGCCAAGCCGTTGATGGATGCGATGGTCGGTTTGGGAAACCGATCCAACTGAAAGAAGACTTCGTTCTGGCGTTGCAGCTTCTTCGGCACGATCTGGCCCGGTGCCATCATGTCGGCGAACTCGCCGACATCGGAACCGGCGCAAAACGCCCGTGTCCCCGATCCTGTCAGGATCACGGCGCGCACGGCATCGTCTGCCGCGAGGCGGTCCAGCGTCTGCCCCAGTGCTTTGGTCAGCCCAAGGGTCACCACATTCATCGGCGGGTTGTTCAGCGTAACGATGGCAATGCCTTCGCTGATATGGCACAAAACGGCATCCATATTCATGGTGTTCTCTCAGGGATGGGTGACGGGGAGATGCGCCAGCATGCGCCGGGCACGTTCTACAACCGGTTTGTCGATCATTGCGCCATTCAGGGATCAGGCTGGCGGCTCTTGGGCTGGCCACCCTTGTTGCCACCACCATAGTTGCCGCCATTGCCATAGTTGCCACCACCCTGGTGCCGAAGTGCCGCCATGCGC